>CAJWZI010000462.1 GCA_913049615.1 uncultured Alphaproteobacteria bacterium
TTTTGATGTTATCCACCATGGACATGATCCTGATTTTTGGTTTCTCCATTTTTTTGCGGGTCTAGCGCAGGGCGCGACGGACGGCAGGAATTTTTTTATGATTTCGACCGACATCCAGCGCACCGAACTTGACACCGGAGTTACAGAATGCCTTGATCAATGGCGGTCACCGAGGATTGGGTGACGGCCCGATCACCGGCCTGATGGCACCTCGCGATCATTGTCTTGCGGCCCTTCTAATGGCGTCGGATAAGGTACGTGGCGATTGCGGGGTCATTCAATGAGCGGATGGGAGTAGGGACGTGAACAAGCATCTTCAACCGTCAGAAAACTTGAAACAGGTCGTTTGCAGCAGCTGCGATGGATTTTGTCCGGTGGCGGTAAAGGTGGAGGATAGCCGTGTTGTCAAGGTAACGACCCGGGATCATCCATTCTTGAAGGACGTGATTTGCATGAAAGGGGCCTTTGCGCCGAAATCGTTCTCACACCCAGAACGGTTAATGCATCCTCTGAAGCGGGTTGGCGAACGAGGCGGAGGTGAGTGGCAACAGGTCACCTGGGGCCAGGCCATGGACGACATCGCCACCCGGCTGCAGAAGATTGTAGCGCTGTATGGGCCGGAAGCTCTGGCAGTTTCCGGTAGCAACGCCAACATCAGTCTCGACAATGGCTTGACCCGCCGCTTTATGAACCTGCTCGGCACTCCGAATTTCATATCCGGGGTTGCCTATTGCATGGGCAACACGGCAGCCGTGAACCGCTTGGTGCAGGGCTGGTATCCGCGCAGTGACATATTGAATGCCAAATGTATCGTGCTGTTCGGCCATGATCCTCGACGCCATAGCTGGACCTTGGAATATAAATCAATTCGCATGGCCCAAGCAGGCGGCGCGAAGCTGATTGTGCTGGATCCACGCAAGAGCGGTAATGCAGAATCTGCCGATATTTGGCTGCCCCTGCGCGCCGGTACGGATGCGGCCATGACCTTCGGCTGGCTGAACGTGATTTTGGAGGAAGAACTCTATGACAAGGAATTCGCTCGCGATTGGACACACGGTTTCGATCAGTTTGCCGAACGAGTCCAGCAATATCCCCTGGACCGCGTCGCCAAAATCACAGGTGTTGACCCGGAGTTAATCGCTCAGGCTGCGCGCATGTACGCCGCAAATACGCCCGCCGCTATCCCCTGGTCGCCGATCACCGATCAACAGGTATCATCTACCTCCGCCATTCGACTGCAGGTAGCACTCAAGGCGCTGACCGGAAATGTTGACGTCAAGGGCGGTGAGATGATGGTAGGGTTCAATCCGTCCATCCGTTCTGATACGGAGTTGGAGTTGCATGGTAATTTGCCGGACGGGCAAAAGGCCAAACAATTGGGGGCCAACCAATTCCCTGTCTTCACTTATCGTGGCATGGAAGCTCTGGGTGATGCCACGGAGAAAGTATGGGGCAGCCGTTGGGCCAACCTGATCATGGGCTGTTACATGGCCAATCCAATGGCCGTATTCAAGGCTATGGCGACGAGCGATCCCTATCCGGTCAAGGCTTTTTTCGCCCTAGCCAACAATACATTGATGTCCTACGCCAATACCCAGCGCATTCATGATGCCCTCATGAATCAAGATCTAATTGTGGCCTACGAACATATGATGACGCCCACCGCACAACTGGCCGACTATGTTCTGCCCGGCGATTCCTGGCTGGAACGGCCCTCCATGATGGCGGGGGTAAGCGATCAGGCTATGGAACCGCCAGGCGAATGCAAGGATTTCGTTTACTTTTGGTATGAATTGGCCCAGCGCATGGGCTTAGCTGAACAATTCCCCTGGCAAACGCCTGAGGAATTATTGGACTATCGCTTGGAGCCATCGAACACTACCTGGGCCGAGACCGTGGCCAACAATCGTCTGCCCAAGGCAGATTTTAATGAACGAAAATATCTAAAAACCGGTTTCGCCACCCCCACCGGAAAAGTGGAGTTGTATTCCACTGTTCTAGAAGAATTAGGCTTTGACCCTCTACCCTATTACCGTGAGGCGGCCGAACCCAGTGATGAATTTCCCATGTCCATGTTCATCGGACTGCCCGATGATGAATATTATCGGACCGGCGGAAGGCATATTCCGGAATTACGCCAGCGGGCTCAGGATCCCATGTTGTTCCTAAACTTCCACGATGCCGAGGAACTTAGCTTGCAGGATGGCGACTGGGCCGAAGTGTCAACCCGTACCGGCACGATGCAGGGCCGGGCCTTCGTCCGATCTTCCATGCCTAAGGGACTGGTTCGGGTTCCACATGGCTGGTGGAAACCTGAATCCAGGGGCGGGTTGGAAAATATGTCAGGGATGTGGTCGTTTGCTGATGCGCAGATCACT
>CAJWZI010000463.1 GCA_913049615.1 uncultured Alphaproteobacteria bacterium
TGAGCGGTACGACATTGGCTAACGTGACAGGATATGAATTAAATTTTTTTAGCAAGTGATTGGCGTTAACTAAACCACTGGTAGGACGCCACGACAGAAATAGTTCGGGCACGCTGGTTGCCAAGCCTTGGGCCCGGCCTGGATGATAGGATACCAGCGAAAATTGGCTCAAAAATGAATGCGCGCGAGTTTTGCCCAATTTTCCCGACTTGGCGCGGGGCCAAACCCTTTCCTTCTCAGTATTCGGCGGCAGGCATATTGGAAACAGTATCACCAAATATTACAGCATGAGAAATAACCGCGCACAGTATTTGCGCTTGGCTCTTATTGAGTTAAGGATATTGCCGCTGACCGGAAAAATGCGGCAAAGTGATAGGATCTATAATATTTTAACCTAGGAACGGTAACTATTGTTGAGTTTATGGCTAGAAATTTGACAGAACCTTAAATAAAGCGATTAGGAACGAACCGCGTGAAATTTTATTCCAGATTTGCTCATTCCAATCGTAATTGTCACGTCGGTTTTGTTGAATTCCTGGAGCGTGTAGATCGAAAAACTCAAGGCGTTATTGCACTGAAATACTTAGAAGATGATGCAACGGACAATTAGACAATGATCCATCGATGCCTTGGACGGTCCGGGTTATCAATCACTCCTATCTGTCTCGGCACCATGATGTTTGGCAGCCGTACCGAGCCGGAGGAAGCAGAACGAATAATTGCGCGCGCGCGCGACGCCGGGGTCAATTTTATAGATACTGCGGATGTATATGCCGGTGGACGGTCGGAGGAGATCACTGGGGCGGCAATCGCGTCGGATCGAGATGATTGGGTTCTGGCGACAAAGGTTGCAGGGCCGAAAGGACCAGGACCGAATCAGCGAGGGCTGTCGCGGAAATGGCTTGTTCAGGCCTGCGAGGCGAGCCTGAAGCGTCTGGGGACAGACTATATCGATATCTACTACCTACATAAGGAGGATCCAAATGCGCCCTTGAGCGAGACGGTACGGGCTCTGGGTGATTTGGTGCGCGAGGGTAAGATCCGGTATGTCGGATTGTCCAATTACCGTTCTTGGCGGGTGGCGGAGATTTGTCGTATTTGCGATGACTTGGGCCTGGACCGGCCCGTTGTCAGCCAGCCCTATTACAACGCCATGAATCGCATGCCGGAAGTAGAACACCTGCCCGCCTGCGACTACTACGGGTTAGGAGTGGTGCCGTACAGCCCGTTGGCGCGGGGCGTCCTCACCGGCAAATACCCACCCAAGGATACACCGCCGAAAGAAAGTCGTGCCGGGCAGAATGATCCCCGTATGATGCAGTCTGAATGGAGGGAGGAATCCCTGGTCATCGCCCAGACATTAAAAACTCATGCCGAGGTCCGGGACATCACCGCCGGCCAGTTCGCATTGGCCTGGGTTTTGAACAACAAGCTGGTGCACAGCGCCATCGCCGGGCCCCGAACCCTGGCTCAGTGGGAAGAGAACCTGGGCGCTTTGACTTATCAGATCACGGATGACGACGAGTCTCTTGTTGACAGCCTCGTGCCCCCCGGCCATCCCTCAACGCCTGGCTACACGGATCCGGCTTACCCAATTCAAGGCCGTGTGCCGCGTAATTAGATTCAGATGCCCCGTTATAAGCTGACCTTGGAATACGACGGAGGTGATTTCGTCGGCTGGCAACGGCAGAGCAACGGTTATGCTGTCCAGCAAGCAGTGGAAGAAGCGGTCCAGGGTTTTTCCGGCGAGGTGGTGACCGTGCATGGCGCCGGCCGTACGGATGCCGGTGTACACGCCATTGGCCAGGTCGCGCATTTCGATCTGGACCATGAATTTTCTGGCGATAAGGTGCGCGATGCTCTCAACTTTCATCTTCGTCCCAACGCCATAGTGGTCACGGCAGCGGAGATAGTGCAGGCGAATTTCGATTCTCGGCTATCTGCCATCGCACGTCATTATCTGTACCGGATGACCGATCGACGGCCGCCCTTGGCCTTGCGACGGGGTCATGTCTGGCACGCGCGCGGGCCGCTTGATGCTGATGCCATGCATCTGGCGGCGCAGGGGATGCTGGGCAAGCACGATTTCACTACATTTCGGGCGGTACAATGCCAGGCGACATCACCAATCAAGACCTTGGATGTGCTGGACGTCTCTCGGCAGGATGACGAGATTCATGTATGGTGCATCGCCCGATCGTTCCTGCATCACCAAGTACGTTCTATTGTTGGCAGTTTGCATAACGTTGGATTGGGTAAGTGGACGGCTCAGGATCTTAAGGGTGCACTTGAAGCACGGGATAGAAGCCGCTGCGGTCCCGTTGCACCGGCGGAAGGTTTGTACTTGGCCATGGTGGACTATCCTATAGCAGCCG
>CAJWZI010000464.1 GCA_913049615.1 uncultured Alphaproteobacteria bacterium
CGGCGACTGCGCTGGTGGGGGAGTGGAGTTGTTGCTGTCCACAGATATTCGGGCGGCTGCGCCCGAGGCCCGTTTTGGGCTCCCGGAGGTAAGGTGGGGTGTCTATCCCTTTGGTGGAGCCGCTTTGCGTCTGCGTCAACAGATTGGCCACGTCCATGCCATGGAACTAATTCTGGGAGGTCAGTTAATTGACGCAACAAAAGCGGCACACATTGGCCTGATAAACCAGGTTCTACCCCGTGTCGAGCTGATGCCCTGGGCCATAAGTATGGCTGAAAGAATTTCTGCCAATAGTCCGATGGCGGTACAGGCAGTGAAGGAACAAATAACTGCCACGGACCACGAGTTGAACTATCCCCGCGAAGAGTTGGAACAGGTTCTCGGTGACCGGGTACGTGCCAGCCCTGATTTTGCCGAGGGCATTGCGGCATTTCAGGAAAAGCGTTCGGCTAATTACAAATGAGTGTTGGCGGGTAATTTTGAAGTCCGGTTCGTTTGGATTATCTTTTACTCGGTCCCTAGCTGCGACGAGAAGGAAAGTATATTGGAGGCACAACTGTACAATTTTTCCACGCAGGTGCCATGTCAAATAGGTTAAAAGACCTGGTTATCTCACTCGTGAGGCCGACGGCCGTTTTCTGATCCGCAATAAATAATTTTTAGCTAGCGCTAATCTCCTCAATCATTCCAACCTTTTCGAACAATTCATGGAGACGGTTGCGTTGCAGTTTTTCAGTTGACGTCACTGGCAGCTGGTTTGCTTCGATGAATGTAAATTGATGCGGCACTTTATAGGCCGCTAGAACTTGCCGGCAATGCTGCGTTAAGGTTTTGGCAGAAATTTCATGCCCGGGTCGAGTGACGATTACAGCGCCGATAGCCTCGTCTAGACGTTTATCAGGTAGACCGGTTACAAAAGCCGAATCTACTGCAGGATGCTCACGTAACACTGCCTCTATTTCTGCCGGTGCGATATTTATGCCGCCGGATTTAATCAGTTCTTTGCGCCGACCTCGAAAATGGACCCAGCCCGAGTCGTCTAGCAGACCTAGATCGCCAGTCAGAAAAAAACCGTCATCGCCCTGACTTTGCGCGGTGGCTGCTGCGTCCTTCAGATAGCCCGGCGTGACCCGACCCTTGATAGCAATTTCACCGACCTCTCCTCGTGGCAATGGCCCTCCGGATTTCAGGTCAAGAATTTTTAGTTCGACGCCGTCTAGAGGCGGGCCGCTCGCTGAGAGACGGCGTTCCAGTGGAGCCTTGGCGTCTGTCACCGCGGAGTTAGCATACCCTTCGGTCAGGCCATAGACATTGCAGATCTCATGGGCGCCGAGATCCACAATCATCTGCATTTGCTCCGGAGTACCGATGGCGGCTCCGGTACGCAAGGTGGACAGGTCATGTCCGTTTCGTGCCGGATGTTCGGCAAGGGCGAGGGCGATGTTTGGCGTGCCGTAAAATACGGTACAGCGCTCTTTCTCGATCAGGCCCAAGGCCTCTCCGGGGTCAAAATGGTGTTGCAACACTATTGTGCCACCATGGGATAACAGGGTGAAAAGTGCATTAACACAACCGAAGGACCAGAATAGAGAGATGCCAAACCACAGGCGATCTTCTGGGGTCAGGTGCATGCGCTCTCCGATTTCCCACATATTGTCAATCAGACCACCGTGCTTCAGGGGCACACCCTTAGGGCGGGCGGTGGAGCCAGATGTGTAGAGGATGCATGCAATATCGTCTTCTCCGGCGGTGCCCCAAACCCCGGGTTCGATTTTACCCTTCAAGTCGGAAAAGGCGAAGACGTCGGCTGGGATGTGGTCTCCCAATGCGATCACCTGCTTAAGGTTGGGCAAACCAATGGCCCGCATCTCGTCCAATTCCGATAAAACATCCCGGTCCTTGAACCTATACGCCAGGATCAGAGTGGTTACCTCAGCATGATGCAACTGATAGGCCTGTTCGCTAGGGGTTAACCAGGTATTGAGCGCTACAGCTTCGGCGCCAAGGCCCAGAATGGCAAAATAACTTGATAGCCATTCCGCCCGGTTGCCCATCAGGATTGCCACCCGATGGCCACGGCGGACGCCTAAGTCATATAGCCCAGCGGCGACGGAATGAGCTTCTGCTTGCAATTGTGCATAGCTCCATCGCCGTTCTCCATCAATGATACATTGATGATTTGGCTGCCGCGCCGCAAGTTCCTCAAGCAGCGCGGGTGGCGTACGGGCAGCAGGCTTGTCCATTATCCTCTGCTGACCTTGTAACCGGCGGCTTCACGGTCCCAGGCGTTGGCTGACAGGCCGCGTTCGCGCAGTTTGTTTTTTTGAATTTTAGCGGTGGGCGTGGTGGGAATTTCTTCCACGAAATC
>CAJWZI010000465.1 GCA_913049615.1 uncultured Alphaproteobacteria bacterium
GTATACGAGTACCGCAGGCTGGGATCATTCCCGATGATAAACCTGTGCTGCCTCTGGGAATTTTATCTCTTTCCAGAACAATCGGCGCTATGCCTGCGTCAGCAAGCGAAAGCGCTGCTACCAGACCTGCTGCTCCCGCCCCGACAATGGCTACCGGAACGGAAATATCAAATTCTACACCATCAGATTCAAGAATAGACATTCAATACTTCTTTCATTATTTGAGAAAAAGAAACCGGCCCACAATCCCATGTGAACAAATACTCAAGTCGTTCGTCCTAATTTCAATACATTACAATTCGATCGTATTTACGACTGTTACTTAATCTATATCAATGATCTTAATGTTGTGAAGACTCTATTGGCTTATTCTGGATTTCACCGTCTACGGAAATTGTTATACAAATGAATAACGAATTAGATAGTGGGCAGCCAACTTGGGTCTTGTACGGTTATCAATTGGCGGTCAATGAATAGACAAAGTTTAAAGAACGGTTCACGCAAGTTTATAAATCAATTGGCCTACTGACGCATTCGATCAACTCTCCCGCTCTACCTGTCACAATGTCACCGTAACCACCGACTATGTCAGCTATCTCTCTGAAATTCTTGGCTGCTTCTTCTGTTGCCAGGGTTACCATGGCGATACCCGTTGGCAAGCCGCAGGAGAGTAGTGCACGGCGCTTTGCCGTTAGCGGGAATTCATCTATTTCGATCAGACTGCCTCCTGCTAATTGTTGAGAACTGATACGAAAGCGTGATCCTGCAGGTGCATCGAAGGCGTGGTTCAAGACTGGAATGGTGACCTCGTGATCCGAAATCCGTCGGGTCGCGTATCGCGTTTCATAGAAATGCCGCGCGGTGTCTAGATCATGGGTGGCCAGGACTGCAATGAAGGTCCGGTCGATGGGGCAGGTGGCGCTGGTCAACGACAGTGGACCCTCATAAGCCCGGACGTCTGTTAGATAAAACACTTCACCGTAGGGGCCGGCAACCTGCATGGCCTTGATGGCGGCGTTACTTTCCAACGCATGCGGTGGGCCGATGATTTTGAGCGGCGATCGTGCAAGTCTGGCCGCAAGCCCATCCACATCCATTACCGATAGTTCTGCCGCGGCCCATCCAATCGATGTCAGTGGAGATGATGTTGAAGGAATTGGACCTGCGTCAATTAAGCGTAGGCCACCCAACAGCGAATCGGAGGCTGAAGGTGTCAGGTAACGCCAGGCCCGTCCGGCGAGCTTCGGCAGATTCTGGCGTATGATTATGCCGTTCGGAAAATTGCCACGCGCCTGTTCTTGGTATTCGAACCATTCCGTGTAGAGCGCTGCGGCACCGTCCAAATCGGGAACCGGGATCGAAATGCAGACGATCGGGCCGATTGCTGGAAGGATAGCCACCGTTTAGGCCAGGGGTGCCAACACCCGCGCAATCACGGCGTCTATGCGCTCCTGCATGGTCTCAGCGGTTGCATTTCCCTCCAAGGTTGCCACCCGTTCGGAGAGAATGATGACTTCCTCCAAAAGGTTAGCGACAACACGTCCTAATTGATCCATATCGGCGTCGCTCAATAGTTTCTCTGTAGCGAGATCACGTAACATACGCGTTTTTCCTTGAACCTTTCTTTGCTTCAATCCAACACCAAGGCGTGACCCAATTGCGTGGATCTTTTTCAACTCCTGGCTTATGGCCGAACGGATACCATTCACGGGCAAAGGCGTCGGCAAAACCTGCGGTGCGCGCGAATTCTGTCATGTCGGCGCGGCGGAAGTCGAAATGGAATGGTTCTACGATGATTTGGCTGTGGTATTGCACCAACACGTCGCGCAACGGTTCACCCACCAGAGGGTTTTCCAGGGCCAGCAGAACACCATTGGGTTTTAGTACTCGTCGCGCTTCGGTCATCATATTGGAAATGGCATCAAGCGGCAGTTCGTGAAGGGTCATTGTGGTGGTTAAAAGATCGAAACTCTCAGCTTCGTAAGGTAAACGTTCGATATTCCCTTGTTGCCAATCTATCTCTAGGCCCTTTTCAGTTGCCATACGTCGCCCCAAACGAAGGCAGGGCGCCGCCAGATCGATCCCCTCTACCCGGGCATCGGGAAAACGTTCCTTAAGTGAAAACGTCGTTTTTCCAAATCCACATGCCAGATCAAGTATCCGAGTCGGACTGTTCGAGTCGATATCGCGGGCAAAGGCATCGTGCAGGCCAAAATCATCGTTCTTGCCCACGTGGATAACCCGCGCGCCCATGGCGTAGATGGCCGCGCCGCGGTCGTCACGCCAGATGCCGCCACTCTGACGATGAAAATCGGTCTCTGCATAGTAATTGGGATATTCCAATTCCGGATCAAGCGTGAGCATTCC
>CAJWZI010000466.1 GCA_913049615.1 uncultured Alphaproteobacteria bacterium
ATTATGGTTACGGATTGGTTGCATTGCATCTAGATCTTTGATCTATAATTAATTTTATCCAAGATTCTGATAGATAAAAGCGCAAGTGGAGGAATAAGCGTTTAATGGCGGTACTCTACTTTTAGATAGTATGGCGGGGCGCTTAGGAATATGATTAATCGGTATTGAATTGCAGCGCGGCGAACCGGGCATACAAACCATTCTGCTTGACTAGGTCTTCATGGCGGCCCATTTCGACAACAGTCCCATGTTCCATGACAACGATCCGATCGGCTTTCAACACTGTGGCCAGGCGATGTGCGATGACGATAGTGGTGCGGTCGGCCATCAGGCCTTCTAGAGCCTCTTGCACGGCGCGTTCGGATTCAGCGTCGAGCGATGAAGTAGCCTCGTCAAGCAGTAGGACCGGGGGGTCGGCTAGAATGGCGCGGGCGATTGACAGGCGTTGGCGTTGGCCACCGGATAGGAGGATGCCCTTTTGGCCTAAAAAGGATAGGTATTTTTCGGGCAAGGATTCGATAAAATCCGAAGCTTTGGCTGCGTTGGCGGCGGCGGCGATCTGCTCTTCGCTGGCGTCGGGACGGCCGTACAGAATGTTCTCGCGGGCATTGGCGGCGAAAATTACCGGATCCTGAGGCACAAGAGAAATCTTGGATCGCACCTCGGTTGGATCCGCGTGGCGCAAATTAATTTCATCCAATAGAACAGCACCCTCTTGCGGATCATAGAAGCGCAGTAACAGTTGGAAGACAGTCGTTTTGCCGGCGCCGGACGGACCGACCAGTGCCACCGTTTCACCCGACGCAACCTCCAAATTGAATCGCTTCAACGCGGGCAGGTCTGGGCGTGACGGATATTCAAACGTTACCTCCTTGAAGCTGATGGCACAACTTCCCAAGGACGGCAGCGGTTCAGGTGTATTGGCTACTATGATGCTCGAATTGACTGACAATAATTCCACTAACCGCTCGGTGGCGCCGGCTGCCCGTTGAAGTTCGCCATACACTTCGGCTAAGGCACCTAGGGCACCGGCAACGATAATGGCGTAGAAAACAAAGGCGGCGAGCTGGCCACCACTCATCGTGCCGGATATTACGTCATTGGCTCCGATCCAGACAACGGCATCAATTGCTCCGAAAATCAGCAGCATGACTAGGGCCGTCAACCAAGCCCGAGCTCGGGTTCGCAGAATGGCCACTACAAATGCGTCGTCCGTGATTTTGCCAAACCGCAGGCGATCCAGAAATTCGTGACAAAAGGCTTGTACGACTTGAATCGCACCCAAACTTTCCTCGGCATAGTTAGTGATATCCGCGATGCGGTCCTGGCTATCGCGAGATAGGCGCCGCACCTTCCGGCCAAACACCAAAATAGGTAGGATGACCACTGGTAAGAGGGCGAACACTAGCCCCGTCAATTTCGGACTTGATATGACTAATAGAACTGTGCCGCCGACGAACATCAAGATGTTTCGTAGGGCGATGGATGCAGTGGAGCCGACTACGGTCTGTATCAAAGTCGTATCAGCAGTCAGGCGCGAGAGGACTTCGCCGGTACGCGTGGTCTCGAAAAATGCCGGACTCAGGCCAATGACATGGCTGTAAACAGCCTTGCGAATGTCAGCGATAATACGTTCGCCTAGCCACGTGACTAGAAAATAGCGGGCGAACGTTGCTGCTGCTAAAATGCACACCACACCTAAAAGGGCCAGAAAATACTGATCGATCAACCCCTGTTCCTGTCCAAAGCCATGGTCGATAACACGCCGAATGGCCTGTCCAATAGCCAGAACCGAACTAGCGGATACGACTAGTGCGACGCCAGCCGCCGCAACGATCCATTTGTAAGGGGCGATGAAGGGCAAAATGCGGCGTAGGCTGGCAACGCTCGCACTTTTTTCCCGTTCCCCTTCAGGAGCTCTGTTTCGCAATCTATATCGCCCTTGCCTTTATCACTGTGTTGTCCAGCACGCTACAGCGCTGCGGTATAGCAATTGTGAAGGAGGCGTACAACATCGCGCCTTGCACTCGGCCTGTCCTTTCGTTATACACCTCCGTCGTTTACGGAGCAGTAGCATGAAGAATGATATCCACCCCGATTACCATGAAATTACCGTGGTCTTGACTGATGGGCAGAAGTTTACCACCCGCTCGACGTATGGCGAGCCGGGGGATGAATTGAAGCTGGATATTGACCCTTCGACCCATCCAGCCTGGACCGGCGGCCCCCAACGGGTGTTGGAAACTGGCCGTGTGGCTAAATTCCGCAATAAGTTCAAGGGTTTTGGCCTGGATTAGGCTAGATCAGCTAGATTGCCATCATGTCGGCTTGCCGTGCGAAATGGCTACGAAGGCGCTTCG
>CAJWZI010000467.1 GCA_913049615.1 uncultured Alphaproteobacteria bacterium
CGCCAACAGTCCATGATTGTTGTGCCACGTAATACACCGGGTATTACCGTGGAAAAAATGCTGCATGTCTTTGGTTATGATGATGCACCGCACGGACATGGTCAGGTACTATTCGAAAACGTGCGTGTGCCTGCCGATCATATTTTGTTGGGTGAGGGGCGTGGTTTTGAGATTGCACAGGGCCGCTTGGGACCGGGGCGCATCCATCATTGCATGCGCCAGATTGGCGTAGCGGAAAGGGCCTTGGAGAACATGTGCAAAAGAGCCAAATCTCGCTTCGCTTTTGGCAAACTGGTTTCGGAACAGTCCGTCACTACGGAACGCATCGCGGAAGCCCGGATCGCCATTGATCAATCGCGTTTGCTGGTGCTGCATACCGCGCACAAGATGGACACTGTGGGCAACAAGGAGGCACGCAAGGAAATTGCCATGATCAAGGTGGCCGTGCCAAACATGACTTGCCGTGTCGTGGATATGGCCATGCAAGTACACGGTGGTGGCGGTGTCAGCCAGGTCTTCAACCTGGCACACGCCTATGCGCACTCCCGCACCTTACGTTTTGCCGATGGGCCTGACGAGGTTCATCGTGCCCAGATCGGCCGTCTGGAGCTACGTCGCTGGAATTAGATACGGTCTAGGTTGGAGAGATTGGGTGGGGCTAAAATTTGGCTCCGCCGATTATTAGTTCAGGAACCGAATACCCTGGCGAAAATAGTGTTCACGTGCTTGGTATGATAGTCCAAGTCGAACATGGCCTGTAATTCTTTAACGGAAAGAGCCGCCATAACATCGCTGTCAGCCTTCAGTAGATCTAAGAAGTCGCCTTCACCACGCCAGACAGGCATAGCATTACGTTGTACATAGTTATAAGCATCCTCACGGCTCACTCCCGACTGGGTCAATGCAAGCAGTACCCGACCCGAATTAATCAGACCGCCCAGCTTTTCTAGATTAGCTTTCATGTTATTTGAATAGACCGTCAATTTGTCCATGATGCCCGTTAAGCGATTGAGGGCGAAGTCGAGGGTCGAAGTGGCATCCGGTGCAATACCGCGCTCCACTGAAGAATGGGAAATGTCTCGTTCATGCCATAAGGCAACGTTTTCCAGGGCTGGTATTGCGGCACTACGCACCAGGCGCGCCAAACCTGTGAGATTTTCTGTCAGGACAGGGTTACGCTTGTGCGGCATGGCCGATGAACCTTTCTGATTTTCGGCGAAGAACTCTTCTACTTCCAAGACCTCCGAACGTTGAAGATGGCGGATTTCCGTTGCTAGACGTTCAATTGAGGAAGCGATAACCGCTAATGTAGAAAAATACATCGCATGACGGTCGCGAGGGATCACTTGAGTGGAAATTGGTTCTATCTCCAAGCCCATGGCATTGGCTACGTGAGCCTCGACTGTGGGGTCGATGTTAGCGAAGGTACCCACGGCGCCGGAAATGGCACAAGTGGCGATTTCTTTTCGGGCTCTCTCTAACCTCATTCTGCACCGATCAAACTCGGCATAAGCCTGGGCAATTTTTAGACCAAATGTCGTTGGTTCTGCATGAATACCGTGGCTGCGTCCGATGCATATATCGTTTTTATGTTCGATGGCTCGGCGTTTCAGGACGGCGAGCAGTCGATCCATGTCGTCGAGCAGAATGTCGGTAGCCTTAACCAATTGAACATTGAAACAGGTATCCAATACATCAGACGAGGTCATACCCTGATGCACGAAACGGGCCGATGGACCGACGTGTTCCGCTAGATTTGTCAGAAAAGCTAGCACATCGTGATGGATTTCCGCTTCTATTTCGTCGATGCGGGCTACTTCAAAGGTGCCCTTATCCCAAACTTCTTTTGCGGCCTGTTGCGGAATTACGCCTAGTTTAGCCTGGGCATCGCAGGCATGGGCCTCGATTTCGAACCAGATTTCGAATTTGCTTGCGGCCGACCAAATATGAGCCATTTCAGGGCGCGTGTAGCGCGGGATCATATGCGCGATCCTATTTCTTTGAATAGTGACTTGGACGGCCTTCATACACCCGTTAGGCTGTCCGGGAAAGATATCAGGGCGATTTTTCGGCCAGAAGGAAAAGATATGACCGATAACCTCCTAACTGAACTGCAACAGGCCGTGCCATTGGCCATGACGTCTCTGGATCTGTCTTCCAAACCACGAAAGCCCGGACTAATTATTGTCGATATTGTCAATGGGTTCGCCACAGTTGGTGCCGGAAATTTGGCGCCGCCGACCGAGAACCCGCAAGTCAGCCGAATGGTCGACGAAGCCAATCGGCTTGCCAGGGATTTCAAAGAGCGTGACTTTCCCATACTGGCATTCTTGGATAGTCATCAACCAGGCAAGGCCGA
>CAJWZI010000468.1 GCA_913049615.1 uncultured Alphaproteobacteria bacterium
GCCGCCCTGACAGCATAGACGGTGGGCTGTATAGTGCCTCCTGAAATTCAGGGAGGGGGATCGCATGACGGCAGATATTATTGATGGCAAGGCCTTTGCGGTGGGACTGCGGGGCATGGTGGCGCAGCAAACCGCCCAGTTGAAGGACAGTCATGGCCTGACACCGGGGCTAACTGTGGTGATCGTAGGGAATGACCCGGCCAGCCAAATTTATGTGCGCAACAAGGGCAAGGTGGCGGATGAAATGGGCTTCCGTTCGGACACTATAAGCTTGCCCGAAGATACCACTCAGGAGAAATTGTTGGAGGTGATCGTTGGTTTGAACGATGATCCAGCTGTCCACGGAATTTTGGTGCAGTTGCCCGTACCTGAGCAGATTGACGAAGGCGCGGTAATTTTGGCGATTGATCCTAACAAGGATGTGGATGGCCTGCATCCCATCAATGCTGGCCGCTTATCCTCAGGGCAAAGTGCCTTGGTGCCGTGCACGCCGCTTGGTTGCTCCATGCTGTTAGCAGACCGTTTTGGGAAAGGTGGCATGGCGGGCAAGCGGGCGGTTATGGTGGGCCGGTCGAACCTGGTGGGTAAACCCATGGCGCAATTGCTGCTGGCGGAACATTGTACGGTAACTGTGGCCCATTCCCGCACCCAGGACCTGCCGGGTTTGTGCCGCGAGGCGGATATTCTGGTCGCTGCCATTGGTCGGGCGGAAATCCTAGGCGGCGATTGCATCAAGCCTGGTGCCGTGGTGATTGATGTGGGAATGAACCGCTTAGAACTGCCCGATGGTAAGACCCGACTTTGCGGAGATGTAGATTTTGATGGGTCTAAGGAAGTCGCCGCGGCCATAACCCCGGTACCCGGTGGGGTCGGGCCCATGACTATCGCCTGTTTAATGGTCAATACGGTGACGGCAGCTTGCTGGACAGGCGGTGTTGACCTGGCTCACACCGGCACATAAGCGGTTTCGCGTAAATCTGGCTTGAGAATGGCGAAACCAATGAAGGTCACGTCGCGGTTAACGGCATTAATGGACCAACTGGGCATCGAGCGGGCCCATTTCGGTGTGCAGAATACGGCTGAATTGGATCCGATCATCGCGGAACAATCTGGCCGGATTGCTACGCTCACCATGGTAGGGCCTAATCGTCTACAGGCCAGCACCCTAGAACCGGTGCAGGATCGTCTTTTAATCGCGTATGGCGGCGATGGCGCGGGTGCAGAGGCGGCGAAAGTAGCGTTACCAAATTTGCCGCGGGCCCAAAGTCATTGCCTGACGAATTTCACAGTGCTGACTTGGACGGACGTCCTGGCGGATCGAGGTGAGGAAATCATGCCGGTCTGGTGTGACTTTCTGAACCGTTCCGAAAGGGTCAAGCCTGCAACCGCGTTGTCGCTGGGTAAAGACGAAGGTGAGGTCGAGGAAATAAGCTACCGAGCCAAGGGCCAGGGGCCAACCGTTATCTTGTTGCCCATGTTGCTCTCTGCTTCACAATGGGACCCTATTGTTAACCAGTTAGCGTCGGATTATTGCGTGATATCACTGGGCGGCCGCCATTTGGGCGGTGTCGCATTCATCGACGGCCGGGGGCGAGATCCTGGTTATATTCGGGCGGTCCGTAGCCATGTGGACGAAATTGAAATACAGCCAGGTGAAACTATTCTAGATGTAGGGTGCGGTCCGGGCACCCTGGATCGCTGGTTAGCCCGACGAACCAATGGCGCTAACCCGATCCAGTCGGTGGATATAAACGGTTATTTTTTGCGCGAGGCTGCTACGCTGGTAGAGGCGGAAGGATTGCAAGACATCATCACATTCGGCAAGGGTAATGCCGAGGACCTGCCCTTTCCAGAAAATAACTTCGATATTGTGATGTCGCATACGGTGATGGAGGAGTGCGACGCCGATAAGATGTTGGCAGAAATGATCCGCGTCGCCAAGCCAGGTGGCCGGGTTGCCGTCATGGTCCGCGCTACGGACCGGCGTTCCTTATGGAACATGCCCCTGAACGATACCGTTCGCGAGATTGTCGAGACGCCGGTAACATCTGTCGGTGTAGGGGGATGTGCTGATGTTTCCTTGTATAGCCGGTTTGGAAAAAGCGGCTTGATCGACCTGCGCCTTTTTCCCACCACCATGACCGTGACCGATCCCGAAAGCTACTCCTGGCGTTATTACGAGCCCTATATTTTCTCGCTGCTGGACGAGGCCGGCATCTCTCAGTGGCAGGATGCAAAGGCTGCCGCCATCAAGGATGGTTCTATCATGATGGCTAGATGGATGCATTGCGCCGTGGGAACTAAGCCGCAATAAATCTCAACCCAAATAAATTATTCCAAAGAAAATATCGCCATA
>CAJWZI010000469.1 GCA_913049615.1 uncultured Alphaproteobacteria bacterium
CGGCGGCTGGCTCGAAGTGGATAGCGTCGAAGATTTAGAAATTTACCACAATCTGATCGATAGTGGACAACTTGATCAATTTTGCAAGCTTGTCTGACTTTTTCGGAATCAATGTTTCTGGGATGAGAATGATGATGGTCGCTACCGCGATTAGGAGCGCCATGGTGATAAGAACAACGAATACGAACTAGCTGCCGCTTCACTCGAGGTTGCGATGTGGGCGTACACGGTTTCATGACCAGGATCACCAGCACGGTCGTGTCCCAGACACCCTTTATTTAGGCAAAGTCTTGGAACTTTAAGTTTAGCCAAACCCGGACTTGGGTGGGCAGGTTGCAATGATACCCCGTTCTTCCAGATCAGATATGGCAACTCCGTCATAGGCCAGTTCTTTCATGATCTCGACGGTATGTTCGCCGACCTTGGGTGGTCGCCCGTCTGCCTTGGGTCCACCGTGATTGTATGTGAATGCGGCAACGGGCAAGGCATTCGGAACGCCGATGCGTTCGGCGCCTGGATAGCTTTGCAGAACGGTGCGCGAAACGACCTGTTCATGGGCCATGGCCTCATCAAGACGGCGCACACGCGCCGCAGGAACGGCAGCGTCGTTGAGCATCGTCTCCCACTCGTCTGCGGTCTTCTCGGCCAGTCTGGCACGTAGGAAAGCGGTATCCGCATCGCGCCGCAAGCCGACCTTACCTCGCGGTGTACTTTCGACGGCTTCCGCCCGTTTAGGGTCGCCCAGAGTGCGAAATAGGGTGCTCATCTGTTGGTTTGTCCAGGCGCCGACCATCAATAATCCATCTTTCGTGTCATAAGTGGCATAGCCCGCGTAATGGGGGTGAGCATTGCCTTGCGCCCGAGGTGGATTGCCATCGGCCTGAGTTGCTGCGACATTTGCACTCATCAACATTAGTGCGGCATCCAGCATGGAGACATCTATATGCTGTCCTTTGCCGGATTGCTCGCGCTGAAACAATGCCGCCGAAATTGCGAAGGCCGCTTGGGATCCTGTTCCATAATCGACCATAGGCGGGCCCACGCGAACGGGTGGTGCATCTATCTCCCCGTTCATTGCCATGATACCCGAAAAAGCCTGTATGATGACGTCGTACGCCGGATCCGAGCGTTTGGGACCCGTATGACCAAAGCCGGTGAGGGAGCAATAGATAAGAGTCGGGTATAATAATGAAAGGTCCTTATAGCCCAATCCCAGTCGTTCCAATGAACCGCCTCTGTAGTTTTCTACGAGTACATCAGCGGTAGCGATTAGCTGCTTCAAAATGTGTTTGCCTTTGTCAGTTTTAATATTTAGTGAAAAGGCCCGCTTGCCGGCGTTCTGAGCCATGAAATAGGTGCCGTAATATTCGTCATTGAAATCCGGCGTCGCTCCCACTTGACGGGTCATATCTGGACTTTCTGGCGGTTCGACCTTGATGACATCTGCACCTAGTACTGCCAATTGATATGTACAGAATGGTCCAGCCAGAACATGTGTCATATCGATCACTCGGATACCTTCAAATGGCCGCATTCGCTTAATCTCCCTGCTTCGCAAATCCTTTTGACTATACTCCATACGACCAAGGTAATTGAATGAACGTGTGAAGGGCGTATTTTTGCCTAATATGGCTGTTTACGGCGGCAAACGATCACTTAGTCCTGCATGCCAGAATTTTTGACCTACCGGGCGGTCTGTGATAACAGTTACCATCTGCAATTTGGTGCTATAACGGAAACACAACAGGGAGAACAAAATGCGGAAATCTATCTTATCGCTTGGTGCCCTTGCGTTGGGTGCATTCACATTTACGTTTACATCGGTCTCGCTACCGACAACTTCACAGGCAGCGGATCACATGGTTGAAGGACCAGAGGTAACATGGCGCCTGTCACTTTGGGGCAAACGCCGGGCTTTTACGGAGGGCCTTGAATATATTTCCTCCGAAGTGGCCAAGCGGACTGGCGGCAAATTCAATATTAAACTCTATTACGGTGGACAGCTCTCCAAGAGTAAAGAAAATCTCGACGGCATTTCGCTAGGCGCATTTGAAGCGGCACTATTTTGCGCGGCTTATCATCCTGGCAAGAACAGGCCCCTAAACGTTCTTGATTTGCCATTCCTACCGCTAACTAGTCTTGATGTAATGCTGGCAGTGCATAATGCGGTATACAACCACCCATCAGCCAAGAAGGCCTTGGCCAAGTGGAACGCGCATCTTTATATGCCCAATGTTCTTCCGCAGTACGAATATATGGGTAAAGGAACGCCGCCCGCGAAGGTGTCGGATTTCAAAGGCAAGCGGCTTAGGGCACTAGGTGGCATGGGCCGGGCCGCCAAGGCGATCGGCG
>CAJWZI010000470.1 GCA_913049615.1 uncultured Alphaproteobacteria bacterium
CCCAAATATCCTCTGCTTCGTGGGCCTGCTCCACATCCAAGCTAAAGTCATAATTACCACCCCGCAGGGGCACGCCGCCGGCACCGCGGTTGATGGCGTTGTTGTAATTCTCCAATACGCCTGCTCGTTTTGCGATTTCCGTCGCAATGTCAGTAAAATCCCTGGTCTCACCAAGCGGCTTGATCGCAGGTTGACGAAGGGCTACGCCTTCGTGGTCCCAATAACTTTCGGAAAACTTAGTGCCACCGACCCGGATCAATTGCGTGCTTTCAAAATCAGTGCATTCCGGCAACAGCACGTCCGCCATGTGATTGGTTTCATCCCGAATGTAGGCAAAAGAAACCACAAACGGAAATTCAGAAATACGCTCCGTCACGGACTTGGTGTCCCAGAAAGAGATGGCTGGGTTCGTGCGGTATATGAACCATAAATCCGGCTTCGACACCTTGTTCCAATTTTCCGGGCTTTCGTTACTCCACATCCAAGCTAAATGCGTCGGACCAAGAGCCTGGCTCCACGGCGACGACGCGGATAAAGGCACCAGTGTATCGTGTGCATTACGCGCCGTTGGATTTTCTTGCCAATTTTCTTTGTCCGTAGGATTCATCGGATAATTCATGAAACCATCGGGTCCCGGAGAGACCGATGCCTGGCGCGTAGTCGCGGGGCGGTTCAAACGCACCGTTGTCCCCAGGGTGCCTCCAGGCACTTCCAAAGCGCCGACAAGACAAGCCAATAGTGTCCGACCCCAGCAGCTTTCATAACCACCCCAACCATTATTCACGGTCTTACCTAGAATTACCGCGACCGGACGCAGTGGCAGTTCCTCTCCATCGATTACCGTCGTTGCGCCGACCTGGGCATGGGACACAAATTCATCGGCGATACGACGGATGCAACCATCTGGCACCTGGCAAATTTTCTCGGCCCATTCCGGCGTATATTGCTCCATCTGTTTAACTAGAAGGCTAAAGGCGGTTTCCACCTGGATCTCTTCGTGCTGCCATTCCTCCTCGTCCGCGCCCAGTTCAATTCCCGAAGCGGCAAAGGAGCCTTCCAAAGCAGGAATAATGTCCGGTGTATCAAAGGGTACCGGGGCACCCCGGTTGGTATCCCACAGCAATGGTTTTTGGGTTGCCAGATCCCGCAGGAAATAGCCGTTCGGCGCAACTAAATATGGGCTACCTGTATGGTCGCGCAGAAACTGTAAATCCAGACGTTCTCGCGGCATTTCATGTAACATCACATGCATAAGGCCATACATGAAGGCTGGGTCAGTCTTGGGCCGGATCGGCACCCATTCAGCGGAACAGGCACCGGTGATGGACAGATGTGGTTCGATCTGCACGCGTTTGGCACCGCGAACCCGGGCGTCCGCATGACGGGCAACGCCCATAACTCCATGGGAGGCCTCCGGATTACCCCCGAAAGAAAGAATGTAATTCGATGTCGGTGTGTCGGCAGCAACCGTAAAGCCGCGGTGCCATAGTTCGCCATATAAATGTTCGGAATGAGTACACTTCACTCCTTGGCCCGAACCAAAGCTGAAATCTACCGTACCCCATGCAGCGAGAAATGCCGGGAAGGTCCCCATATAATAGGTCGGCGTACCGCCACCGCCGAACGAGGCAGCGACGCGGGCATAACCGTTTTCATCACGTACACCCTTAGCCTTGATTTCCTTCAGTTTATCAGCCACCAAGTCCAACGCCTCATCCCAAGATACGGGAACGAAGCCAGGGTCCTCGTTGCGGCCCTTTTTGGGATTAGTCCGCTTCATGGGCGTCAGTAGACGGTTGGGATTATAGGTTTTTTGAACCAGGCCGTAGGCCTTGACGCAGGCACGGCCGGCGCCGGGATGCACGTCTTTCAAGGCGAAATTTGGTTCGACTTCCGTGGCGACACCGTCCTCCACCTTGACCGTCAAGAAATCTGGCCCGGCAACGCATTGATAACAATATTGTGCAAACTTTTTTGACGTGCCCATACTCAAATCCTTCTATGGCAAAACCGCCTCACCCTCGATCTCAACCATAGCGTTGGGGTCCAACAATCGGCTGACCTCCACTAACGTCATGGCCGGAAAATTCTTGCCCAAATGCTGCCCCCACGCCGCACCCACCGCCGCGGCGGCGGCGTTAAAGGCATCCAAGTCAGTAACAAAAGCGCGTAGCATGACAATATGCTCTGGGTCACCACCGGCAGCTCTCAAGATTGCCACCAGATTCCCGAGGGCCCGTTCCCACTGTCCGCCGAAATCCAATCCTGCCTGCACTGGAACGTCGCCACGTTCACCACCGACTTGCCCTGCGATGCGTAGAATTCTGCTACCATTTGCGACCACGCCC
>CAJWZI010000471.1 GCA_913049615.1 uncultured Alphaproteobacteria bacterium
CAATGCTTCCAGCATGCTGTAACGCGCGTCGCCAAAGGCATCTTCCTCGGATTCTGGCAGGTTAATTACTTCGGATAATTCGCCAGGCTTGTAGTGATACGCGCGTTCCGAGGCTAGATCGACATAGCCGCTGATTATTTCCCCATCCTGTACAGGAATATGACGCAGAACCAAAGGTTTTGAAGAAATGGGCTGTAAGGCGTCCAGCAGGGCCTGAACAGTGATAGTTGCCTTGTCGATCTTATTAACAAACAGCATGTGCGGCACGCCGAATTTTTCCAAACTGTGCAGAAGCGGTGCTAAGGCCTGCGCCTTGTCGGCGTCGGGTTCACACACCACGACGGCTGCGTCCACACCGGGTAGTACAAACAAGCTTTCCTGCAGTAATTCCACCGAACCGGGGCAGTCAAGAAAGGTGAATTCGCTATCCATGAAGGTAGCCGAACCGACGTTTAACTCCGTGCTCATATTTCGGGCGCGGGCCTCGGCTGCGCTATCGCCAACCGTAGTGCCTTCGGTGACCGAACCTTTTCGGTTAGTTGCTCCGCAGGCATGTAAAAGACCCTCGAGCAACGTGGTCTTGCCGGACAGATATGGGCCGATGATTGCAATGTTGCGGGGTCCGGTAGGTATGCTGTTGGTCATGATGTATCCCTGTTTACACGCGTCCAATCTTATTGTCTGGCAGTGGCGCTCTTTGCCGGCGGCGTTTGGATCTACCAGAATTTAATTTAATCAACGGGTAGGGGCCATGCGCAAGTGGATTCGCAACAAATTTGCTCCAGATGGGCCTTTTATGGTTCAGGTGGGCCGTTCACATAGGGTTTAAGGGCCGCATAAGCCACTTGGTGGACTGGCACCTGCACTCCCAGTTCCTTGGCCATACGTACCACAGCGCCCTGCAAACCCTCCAATTCGATGCGATTTCCGGCCAGTAAATCGACCAACATGGACGGCATGGCATTGGAAAAATTGCCCAACAATGCCATACGGCTTTCCAACGCGTCTGGGGGTAATTGTACGCCCTTGGCTTGGGCCAAGGCGATGACTTCCTTCATTGCCCCCACAGCAATTTCTTGAACCACAGGCTCTTCAATTAGGATCTTACCGGGCAGGCGTGTCAGGCAGCAGGCAGTTGCAAACGGAACAAGGATGGCGAATTTCAACCAGATATGGGTTTCGATATTCTCGACAAGAAATGTCTGAATGCCCGCATCCGTGCAGACCTTGTAGAAATCCTGCAATCGTTTGCTATCACGGCCATCTAGTTCGCCAAATTCTAGCGCAGCCAACGAGGCTTTATGCTCGATCACTCCGGGTTCTATGATATTGGATGGTATTTGGGCCGTGCCACCAACCACGGCACGATCACCCAAGATCACCCGCATGCGTTCTTCCGAGTCAATGCCGTTCAAGAACGAGATCACCGCTGTGTCCTGTCCGATCAGCGGTTTGATCAATTCGCAGGTTTCCTCAACGTCATAAAGTTTAACGCAGAACATCACAATATCGACTGTTCCAATAGTAGCCGGATCATCCGTCGCCGTGACGTGCGGTAGGTGAAAATCGCCCAAGGGTGAGATGACCTTCAGGCCGTTTTCACGCATTGCCGCCAAATGGGTGCCTCTAGCAATGAACGAAACATCTGCGCCAGCATCGGCCAATCGGCCGCCGTAATAACCGCCAATTCCACCGGATCCCATCACCGCGATTTTCATGTCACTTTTAACTCGGGTCTATTTCAGCGAAGCGCAGAAGCGCTGAATGCGTTGACAGGCATCCTCCAAAGCCTCGGTGGAGGTCGCGTAGGAAATCCGGAAATGGGGTGATAGACCAAATGCGGCACCGTGTACCACAGCGATACCTTCGGCTTCCAAAAGGGCGGTCGAGAAGTCTAGGTCAGTCTCGATCTTCTTGCCGTCAGGTGTTGTCTTGTCGATGCAACCAGAGATCGATGGATAAACGTAGAAGGCGCCGTCCGGCGTCAAGCATTCTATGCCGCTGGCCTGGTTCAGCATGCTGACAACTAGGTCACGTCGTGCCTTAAAGACATCATTGTGTTCGGCGATAAAGTCCTGAGGTCCGTTCAAACCCTCCACCGCCGCAGCCTGGCTGATGGAAGACGGGTTCGAAGTGCTTTGGGATTGTAGTTTAGTCATGGCCCTGATCAAATCCACTGGTCCGCCAGCATAGCCGATGCGCCAGCCGGTCATGCAATAGGCCTTTGAAACGCCGTTAACGGTTAATGTGCGGTCATAAATGGCCGGTTCTACCTGGGCCGGCGTCGTGAAGGTAAAGTCGTCATAGACCAGATGCTCATACATATCGTCCGTCATAACCCA
>CAJWZI010000472.1 GCA_913049615.1 uncultured Alphaproteobacteria bacterium
TGACCGGGACGCTGACCCGTAGTTCGGCCAAGAACTCGCGTAGGCCTGAAACCAGTATCTCTCGGCAAAGGATGACGACTGTGGGCAAAATAGCCCAATCCCCAATGCGGCCCACATAGACCAGCATCAACAGAGCGGCAGCGACCAGAAGTTTATCCGCGATAGGATCTAGGAACCGCCCCAGTCCGCTTTCCGAGCCCATGCTGCGAGCCACATAACCATCCAAAATGTCAGTGATGCCAGCGACAGTGAAGATGGCAAACGCAAGCCAATTAGACAAGGGCGGAGAAAGATAAAATGCGCCGATTAATGCGGGAATGGCAATAATTCGTGACAAGGTCAATAGGTTTGGTACGGTGGTAATCATGTCCTCAAACCGCAATCCAGTCCGTCGGGGCAAGTATAGAGACTTCTCAGCATGGTGAAAATATCCCTTCAATTCTCGGGGCGAAAGAAGTCATAAATTTTTTGGGCTACAGACTTGGAAATGCCTTCGACGCTCTCCAAATCCGTCAGGCCGGCAGATTCCACAGCCCTTGTGGATCCAAATCGATTTAACAATGCCCGTTTCCGTCCCGGTCCAACACCAGGAATGCTGTCCAAGGCTGAGTGGTCCAAGCGTTTGGCGCGGCGGGCTCGGTGTGTGCCAATGGCAAAGCGGTGGGCTTCATCCCTCAGGCGCTGCAGGAAATAAAGCACTGGACTGCGCGGTTGCAACGAGAATTCAGACCGGTTTGGGAGAAAAATACGTTCCAGCCCCGCGTTGCGATCCCGTCCCTTTGCGATGGCTGCCAGTGCCACGCCGGTAATACCCAGATCGGCGAACACCTCCCGCGCCGCCGTCAGGTGCCCTAAGCCACCGTCGATCAAGACCAGATCTGGCCACTCGCCGGCAATCCGCACGTCATCGTCATGAGCGGCTTCATGTGCCTTTCCTACAGCGGTATCTTGCGCTTTCAGTAGACGGGAGAAACGGCGATGTAGCACCTCGCGCATCATGCCGTAGTCATCGCCGGGCGTCAGCTCCTGGTCCTTAATATTAAATTTTCGGTAGGCGTTCTTTTGCACCCCCTCGGGACCCGACACGATCATGGCTCCAATGGGGTCCGTGCCCATGATGTGGCTGTTATCATAGACTTCAATTCGCTGTGGCGGACCATCCAGGACAAACAGATCCGCCACTGCCTCCAGCAAGCGTCTCTGACTCGCGCTTTCAGCTAAACGGCGAGACAGGGCCTCCCGAGCGTTGGTTTCCGCGTGGCTTACCAATTTTTGCCGTTGACCTCTTTTGGGCCGGTGCAAGCGTACTTTGCGTTCCGCCTTGATGCTCAAGGCCTCGGCAATCAGTTCGTGGTTCTCCGGCCAAAGATTCAGCAAAATTTCCCTTGGTGGCGATTTGTCATCATAGAATTGTCCAATAAAGGCGCTTAACACCTCGGCTGCTGTGCGCTCTTTGCCATGGGCTGGGAAATAGGCCCGGTTGCCCCAGTTTTGGCCAGACCGGAAGAAGAACACCTGGATACAGCTTTGACCAGCGTCCATATGTATCGCGATGACATCCGCTTCGCCTACGCTGGCCACGTTGATGCCTTGATGGGCCTGGACGTGGGCCAGGGCTCGCAGGCGGTCGCGGTAGTTGGCGGCAGTCTCGAAGGCTAAGTCTGCGCTGGCGGCCTCCATTCGTCTAGACAACGTGTCCTGAACCTCGCGGCTGCGGCCTGATAGAAATTTCCGGGCTTCTGCGACCAACTCGCCATAGGCCTCCGGATCGATCCGTCCCACGCATGGCCCGGCACAACGGCGGATTTGGTATTGTAGACAAGGCCGAGTTCTGGCGGCAAAAATGCTGTCCGAGCAGCTGCGCAGGGGGAATGCCCTTTGCAACGTGTTTAGTGTCCTATTTACCGAAGTAGCCGAGGCGAAAGGGCCAAAATATTCGCCTTTTCGATTGCGCGCGCCCCGGTGTTTGTCCAACTGAGGCCATTCATGGCCGGCGGTCAGGATGATGAAGGGGAATGACTTATCATCCCGCAATAGAATATTGTAGCGGGGCCGAAGACGTTTGATCAAATTGCTTTCCAGTAACAGAGCCTCCACCTCCGTATGGGTGGTAATCACCTCAATCGCTCGGGTCTCCCCAATCATGCGTAGGGTCCGGGTATTCAAGCCGGACGGATGAGCATAATTGCGCACGCGGTTTTTCAGGTTCTTCGCCTTACCCACGTACAGAACCTCACTGTCATGGGCAAGCATGCGGTAGACACCGGGCGCAGCCGGCATGGATTCCAACGCTTTCTGGATAGCCTGGCGTCCGTCGCCAATTTCAGCGCCGAG
>CAJWZI010000473.1 GCA_913049615.1 uncultured Alphaproteobacteria bacterium
GCCGGCTCCATTCCCAGACGGGGACAAAGTGCCTCTGCTACGCCGGCCCCCAGAATAGAATGATCTCCACCTCTCCCCTTGGCAATGTCGTGTAGGAGTAGGGCGACGAAAAGGACTCGCCGCAACTTAATCTTGCCGATTACTTCGGTTGATAGTGGGTGGTCTTCCGCCAGGCTGCCATCCTCGATTGCGGCCAGAATTCCCATAGCGCGGATGGTATGTTCATCCACGGTATAGACATGATACATATCATGCTGCATCTGAGCTACGACACGGCCAAAGTCCGGAATGAAACGGCCGAATACACCGCATTCATTCATACGACGAAGGGTAGTTTCAGGATTCCGCTTTGAGGTTAATATATCCAGAAATAGGCGGTTGGCTAACGGGTTGTCTCGGAGGTCATTATCGATTAGACGTAAATTTCGGGTTATCAGACGCACCGCTTGGGGATGGATATCCAGTTCATTTTCATGCGCTACGTGGAACAAGCCGATTAGCTTGACGGGGTCGCGGCGGAAATCATCCGGATCCTGCAGATTGATGCGGTCTCCTTCCACCTGAAATCCATCAATTTCCCGTTTGCGTAGTCCAAAACGCGGAATTTGGAACCTTGGTTTTCGTTTGTGTTGCTCTTCCAGAGCGGCACAGAAGATACGGGTAAGATCGCCGACATCCTTGGCCACCAGGAAATAGTGCTTCATGAAACGTTCGACGCCGGAACTGCCCGCGTGGTCCGTATAACCCAGGAACCTAGCCAGTTCTGGCTGAACGTCAAAGGTCAACCGTTCTTCTGGCCGATTGGCGAGATAATGTAATTGGCATCGTACTGTCCGTAAGAACGTCTCGGCTTTGGCAAACAGGCGATATTCCTCCTCGGTGAAGACGTTTTGTCCGATTAATTGCGCTACGTCATCGACCTGATAAAGATACTTGGCGATCCAGAATAGAGTGTGCAGGTCGCGCAGACCGCCCTTGCCGTCCTTGACATTGGGTTCCAGCAGGTAACGGCTGTCTCCCATGCGTTGATGGCGAGTATTGCGCTCCTCCAGCTTTCCCTCGATAAAGTCTGGACCTGTATGCGGGACCACTTCCTTATCAAATCGCGTTTTCATTTCCTTGAATAGAGTTTCATCACCCCACAGGTAACGCCCTTCAAGCAAGGTGGTGCGGATCGTGAGATCACTATGTGAAAGACGGATGCATTCATCTACCGTTCGTGTCGCATGGCCGACCTTCAGTCTCATGTCCCATAAGATGTAAAGTATGTATTCGACCACTTGCTCGCCCCATGGCGTCTGCTTGTAAGGGAGTAGGAAAAGCAGGTCGATGTCAGAAAAAGGCGCTAACTCACCGCGTCCATATCCGCCGATAGCGACAAGCCCGATACGTTCTGAGGCCGTAGGGTTGGTGGCGCGGTAGACCACTTCTGTTGTGAAGTCGTATAGAACCCTGATCAATTGATCCAACAGGTAACAATTGGCTTTCAGCACTAGATTTCCGCTGGGGTCGTCTTCAAAACGGTGGCGTACTTCGGCATGACCGGTAGTTAGGGCCTTCTTTAGTTTTTCTAAAACTGCCCGGCGTAAATCTTGGGAGTCGGCAGGATGATGTTCTGATAGTTCTAAAAGCGCATGGCTCAGGGCGGCGCGATCAATTACCTGGCGCCGATCCGTGAATGCATGGCCTTGAGCCATGGCCTAAACCTACCCGCCCACCGAAGTTACACCACCGTCGATGCAAAAAGTTTGGCCAGTGGTCCAGGCCCCGGCCTTGGAGGCGAGATAGACGGCGATGCCGGCGAGGTCTTCCGGCACACCCAGGCGGCGCATGGGCGTGCCGGCGGACTTAGCCTTTTCAACTTCGGGATCCTCGTAAAGCGCTCGGGCGAAGTTAGTTTTCACCAGACCGGGCGCTATACAATTAACGCGGATGTTGTCTTTGCCGAATTCTACAGCTAGATTTCGCACGATTTGCATATCTGCCGCCTTGGAAATGCAATAGGCGCCCAGTACCGTGCTGCCGCGAAGTCCGCCCACCGACGAGACAATCATGATTGCGCCGTCCTGGCGTTCTTGCATTTCGGGAATTACTTCGCGGCAGAATGCAAGATTGCACTTGACGTTTACTTCCATAGTCTTGTCGAAGGCATCATCTGGAATGTCCAGTGCCGAACCATAAAAGGGGTTCACGCCAGCATTCAGAATCAGAATATCAATCTGACCCCAGGTTTTTCGGGTTGTAGCCAGCAGTTTATCCATATCTTCCTTGCGCGAGACATTACAGGATACCGCTATGGCCGTGCCACCCGCATCGTTGATGCCGCTGGCAAT
>CAJWZI010000474.1 GCA_913049615.1 uncultured Alphaproteobacteria bacterium
GATATATAAGGCCCACGATCCGTAGCGAGATCGTCTGGTGCCAAGGCTATTCAGAACCTAATTCCGGTTCTGACCTTGCCAGCCTACAGACTTTCGCTACCGAGGATGGAGACGACTTTATAATCAACGGTCAGAAAATCTGGACCTCCGGCGCCCATATTGCAGACATGATTTTTTGCCTGGTACGCACGGAACCGGACAAGCCAAAACACGAAGGAATCAGCTACGTCGTCTTTCCCATGGACACGCCCGGTATCGAGGTGCGCCCTCTCCAAACCATGACAGGCACACCGTCTTTCAACGAGGTGTTTTTCACGAACGTGCGCGTGCCTAAATCAAACGTTGTGGGCAACCGCGGCGACGGCTGGGTTGTTGCCAATTCCACCCTGAAACATGAACGGGGCCTGCTGGGAGATGCCAACCGCTCGCTGGACAGCCTGCTGCGGGTCAAACGGCTACTGGAGAACGAAAGTCTTGACGGCAGGCCGTTGATGGAGAACCCCTTGTTCCGTGATCGTTTCATCAAACTACAAGCGCGGGTAGAAGCCATGCGCTTGCATGAAATGCGTATGACCTCCGAAGCCGACAAAGGCGGCGGGCGATCGTTGGGCGATATGGTGATCAAACTGTTGGGATGCGAGCTGAACCATCAACTGGATGGTCTAGGTGTGGATCTCCTGGGCGAGATTGGCATCTTGTACGATGAAAGCCCCATGCTGCGTGACGGCGGCGCCTGGCAAGCGAATTTCATGTTTGACCTGGGCCTGATTATCGGGGGTGGCACAGCGCAAATTCAGAAAAACATCATCTCGGAGCGCGGCCTGGGCATGCCGCGCGAGCCTAAAGTAGCGCAAGCTTAGGAGGCCGACTTGGATTTTGGACTATCCGAAGAACAGGAACTGATCCGCGACAGTTTTAGCGGCACATTGGAGCGTGTCTGCCAACTGGACAGCGTACGCAAGACTGCCGAGATCAGCGCGCCGATGGACGAGAACATTTGGACGGAACTCTGCAGCCTGGGCATGGCGGGACTTTTGATCCCAGAAGAATTCGGCGGTACCGGTCTGACCCTACTTGAGGTTGCCGTGGTTTCGGAAGAACTGGGGCGCCGGGCTGCGCCAGTTCCTTTTGCCGGTGGCGTTGTGATGGCACCTCTGGCCATCCGTCTAGGTGGCGACGAAAACCAAAAGAGGGAATGGCTCCCGGCCATGGCTGACGGCTCCCTCAGGGTCGGCGTAGCCGTTTCGGAAGCTGCAGCCGGCGCCCGCGAAAATGCAGGCGTGACAGCCGGCAATGGCGTCTTGAGCGGCCGGGCTTTGTTCGTGCTGGATGGCGCAGAAGCCGGAGGTTATGTGGTTGCCGACAATGCCGGTGGCTTGCATATATTGCGTGCAAACGCGAGTGGCCTTAATAAGATAGCGCTGAAAACCATCGACCGGACCCGAGCCGTCATGGAATTACGGTTCGAGAACACTCCGGCTGAGCCACTTCGCAATGGTAGTGATGTCCTACAAACTATCATCGATGCGGGGCGAGTCAGCCTCGCTGCCGATGGTTTAGGTGCAAGCGAGGAAATGCTGCGCCAGTCAGTGGAATATGCTGCTGACCGAAAACAGTTCGGGCGCACTATTTCCTCGTTCCAGGCAGTCAAGCATTTGTGCGCTGAAATGGCGGCGGAATTACAACCCTGCCGAGGCCTTGTCTGGCATGCGGCCTATGTCATCGACCAGAGCCCAAAAGAATTGTCCCTCGCTGCCGCTTTTGCCAAATCCCACATGGACGAAGTCGGACGCTTCGTCGCCCGCACGGCTACAGAAGTGCACGGCGGCATGGGATTTACCGACCTAACGGGACTGCATTATTGGTTCAAGCGTCTGGGCGTCAATCGCGCCTATCTGGGTAGCCCTGAACGGGTGCGCGCAGAGGCCGCGCGCCTGCAAGGATTTGCGGCCTAAACAGTTTTGACAGGCCGTAAAGTTGTCACCTCATGGAAATCGAATTTCGACTTCAAAATGGTCATAAAGTAAATTTGCTGTATTAGCGCCTAGGGTCACGACAGCAAACTGCTCTATAGCGGCCTGTTCGTCTTGGGCAACTGGACTACCGTAAGCTGAGAACTGTCAATAATTCTGGTAGTACGCATCACCACGCTTACCCTGGCAATGGCATGATAAGTCATTGATCTAAAGATATTTTTTCATAGCTAAAACGCATCATTATATTTTGAAAAATATCCGAAATAGATAATTTTCAGTTTTTCGATATGATCCTGGCCAAACCATTCGCATGGGAAGGATTGCAAACGTGCA
>CAJWZI010000475.1 GCA_913049615.1 uncultured Alphaproteobacteria bacterium
CGGCGGCACGGGCGACGACACAACGGTTCGCTACCTATTCGACCTAAAATCCGGCCTCTGGATCCTTCAGGTATTCCTCCTCTGCTGGTGTATTTGTCCGACCCAATGCCTTGTTGCGGTGTGGAAACCGGTTATATGTAGCTATCAGGTCTCGGTGTTTGATCATGGAGTTATAGGATCGATCACCGTCCTCATCGCCACGCAGGGCGGCAAATAGTTCGATCCCCTGTTCTTGTGTGGGTAGGTGCTCAGCATGTTCGAAAGGCATGATGAGGAATTTCCTGGGTTGTGTATCCAGGCCTTCCAGCCATCCTGCTGCCGCTACATTTTTGGATATTTGAATCGCCTTAGCGTCGCCTGAAAATGCCTGGGCCGTACCACGATGCATATTGCGGGGGAACTGGTCCAGCAGGAGGCACAGGGCTAAAGATCCGTCGATACTGTGGGTCCAATGATCCAACTCACCGGCCATCGCGGCCTCGACTGTCGGGCCGAATTTTTCCTGAATTTCGGCATCAAAGTCCGAGCTGTTGGCGCTTTGCTTGGCAAACCAAATGTCCCGCTGTCGTCCGCGTTCCTTGGAGCCAGGTGGTCCAAACCAGAAGTCAATTACCTCGCGTTTGCACTTCACGCCCATTTCTCGCAGTACGCATTCCCGCGCATACCCTTCGATCCGGTTGCGCCATTCGTCAGGGAACGGCATTGCCTTGATTTCAGTGGTATGCACATCGGTAACCAGTGCAGCAGTAAAGGACGCCGTGCAGACAAGGGCGCCGCCTACTTTGGTCATTTCAAAGCGATGGGTGATCGAAGTACGTCCCAGTTTTTCAACGAAAATTGCGATGTCCAGACGTTCACCTACAACGATGGGCGAGTGAAAATCAAAATGGAGCGAGACCGCCGGACTACCCATATTGTTGCGCTTCAGATCGTAAAACGTGGTGCCCAACACCGCTTCGTACCAGACCTCTAGGGCGTCAATGGCGATGGGGATAAAGCTACCCGTATAGGCGATTTCGGCGGTGTCGCTATCGCTCCAATTGATGCGTCGGCGCACGGTAAGGGGTATATCCTTTTGCGGCTTCTGCCCGCTGAAATCGGATGTGGGAATGGGGTCGTCATGGGAATCATGCATCAACCCATTATGCATCCATAGCGGATATTGCCAATCGCGGCTAAACTAGCCGATGCAACTAAATTTCCCTTCCGAGGTCCGTTTTCCATGACAAGCGAAGACGTGGCACGTGTTCAGGATGCCGCACCGCTGCCCATGCCCTGGTTGCTGATTTGGGCAACCTGCCTAGCCACCTTTACCATCACAGCCAGCGGCTCCACTCGGACACCATTTTTGATGGATATGTCCCGCGATTTGGACGTCAGTCTAGCTATGGTTGCCAATCTATTTGGTATTACTTCTATAGCCTGGGGTCTGGCTTCATTTTTTGCCGGTATCGGTTCGGATGTAATGGGGCGGCGACCGTTCTTAGTGGGCGCGCCCCTTGCGTTGACTGGTGCAATGGTTGGTTTAGCAGAAGGCGGCAGTTTCCTTTCAGTGGCCGCTTGGGCGACCCTGGGTGGTGGCTTTTGCGGTCTATTCACTGGTGTCAGCATGGCGGAGATTGCCGGCAAGGTGAGCGACAGACAACGGGGTAGGGCCTTGGGTTGGGTTATGGCTGGGCAGTCTATGACCCTACTGGTTGGTGTGCCCTTGGCTTCCTGGATCGGTGCCTCGATCGGCTGGCGAGGCATTACTTATTGCGTCGCTGCTATGGCCTTCTTGTCGGCCTTGGCCATGTTCTCAACGACAACCGCGATGCCGCAACAAGTTCAACATTCCGCTGCCTCCCGACAGCCGCTATTGCGCGCTGCACTAACCACCTCTGTGTTGCGTTTGTTGGGCAGCGTCATTGCCGAGCGAATTTGTTTTGGTCTGGCAGCAGTTTATTACGCTACCTTTATGTTGCAGACTTATAGTTTGTCGCTGGAAGTGCTCGCAATTCCGTTGATGATTTTTGCAGGCGGAAATGTATTGGGTACGATCGTCGGCGGACAACTTGGGGATCGCTTGCGCAATCGTGCGCTGACATTCGCTGTCGCGTTAGTGGCGTCCGGCGGAGTGGCCATATTGCTGTTTAGTTGGCCGGCAGGGGCGCCGGTATCAACGGCACTAGGTTTCGGCTATATGTTCGCCAATGCTATGGCGCGGCCGTCCCTGATGGCCGCGCTGGCCGATGTGCCCAGCGAGGTCCGAGGCACAGTCATGGGTTTGAACAGTACAGCCGCCTCCGCAGGCTGGTTGGCCGCAGCG
>CAJWZI010000476.1 GCA_913049615.1 uncultured Alphaproteobacteria bacterium
TGCCGCTTGGCATCGATGGAAAACACTCCACTTCATTGGAAGGTGAAGCCATTTTGTCAGCAGAAGAGGAGTTGGCAGGCCGCCCTACCCCTATCGACGTGAGCTAGGCGAGCAAGGTACAACGTGACCGTTCGATTGGAAGGCATTAGCGCCTGGGATGCCCATGCAATCTCCAACTTCGGCTGGCGGGTCGTCGGGGCCAACCGGTTTCCCCAGGCTCCTGAACGCTTGCCAGGAAATCCGGAAATTGCGTTAGAATACAAGATGATTTGCTGCATATCATCGACGTGGGAGCATCGTGAATATGGGATACACCGAACATCGGTTCCGCGCCCAGGATGGTTTGGAACTCTATTATCGCGACTACGGTGATCGGCTAGAAACAACCACGCCCGTTCTATGCTTGGCGGGACTAACACGCAACGCAGTGGATTTTCATGATCTAGCCCTGCACCTATGCCCCCGAAGACGAGTTATTTTGTTAGATCTAAGAGGTCGCGGACGGTCCGAATACGATCCCAACCCAAATAATTACACGCCCCACACCTACCTTTCCGATATCAGTCATTTGTTGACCGTGACGAACTGTCACAGGATAATTGTAATTGGTACATCCTTGGGTGGGTTGATCGCCATGGCCCTTGGCGCGGTACGAGCAACTGCATTGGCAGGCGTCGTGCTGAATGACATCGGACCGGAAATCGATCCTGCCGGCGTGGCGCGGATCAGCAGCTATGCAGGCAAGAGCCCGTCCGCTATGAATTTAGACCAAGCCGCAGAGCATATGGAAAACCTATTCGCCGCCGCCTATCCGGATTTCAATACTGCCCAATGGCGCGAAGAAGCTGAACGCGGCTTGCGGAGGCGAGAAGATGGACTACTGGTAATCGACTATGATCCGGCCATTGCCAAAAACGCCACGGAACAAGAGGATAACGCCCAAGGCTTCTGGCCCTATTTCAATTCTCTCGCCCACATCCCCGTTCTCGCCTTGCGAGGCGAGTTATCTGATATTCTGAATTCGGCAACGTTTGAAGCCATGGCCAAGGCAAAACCAGATTTGATCCAAGTCACGGTCCCTAATCGGGGACATACGCCAAATCTATCGGAACCAGCCTGTGTTGAAGCCATAGACGCCTTTCTAGAAGCCCATGGCAACACCGCCCACTGATCTTCCGGTTACATATTCCGATGTTACGCAAGCCGCCCAGGTCTTAGCAGGCGTGGCAGTGCGCACGCCTTTGTTGGAAAATTCCGCACTGAACGAACAGGCCGGAGGCAGGTTGTTGTTCAAACCTGAATCGTTGCAGGTGACGGGATCCTTCAAATTTCGTGGTGCTTACAACCATATTAGCCGCCTTGACGCGTCAGTGAAAAAGACCGGTGTACTGGCGTATTCATCAGGCAATCATGCCCAGGGCACGGCAGCAGCGGCCTACTATTGCGGTACACCAGCTTTGATCGTGATGCCTGAGGATGCACCCGAGGTTAAAAAGCATGGCACAGCCCGCTGGGGTGCTGAAATTGTGAGTTACGACCGTTATGGTACAAAAACGCGGGAAGACATAGCAGCCCGACTCGCAGAGGATCGCGGCTTGAATTTGGTAAAACCTTATGATGATCGTTTGATCATGGCGGGACAGGGCACCGTTGGCTTGGAGATCATGCAGCAACTTTCTGACCAAACACTACAAGCGGACCGAGTTCTAATACCGTGCGGAGGCGGCGGACTGACGGCTGGCGTTGCTACGGCAATCAAACATAATAATCCGAATGCGATCATCCATACCGTCGAACCAGTGGGATTCGACGATACTGCCCGATCTCTAGAATTCCATGCCTGGCAGCAGGCCGACTTGACGGCTAAGAGTTTCTGCGATGCGCTCCTGGCACCCGAACCAGGGCAAATGACTTTTCAGGTTAACCGCAGACTATGCGGCCCAGGCCTGGTTGTTGACGATTCCGAAGTAGCTACTGCCATGGCCGCTGCCTTTCAACATCTTAAACTAGTGCTCGAACCCGGCGGTGCGGTCGGCCTAGCCGCCGCTCTGTCTGGCAGGGTTCCGTTGGATGGTCTGACAGTTATCGTCCTATCGGGGGGTAATGTTGACCCAAAGGTGTTTTCCGGCGTGCTGCAAAAGAGCAAATAACCGTTGCGGGTTAACGTTCCAGGGGATCTGCGTTTGGCGCAACAGTGGCCACCATCGAGGGGCGTCGTGAAAAATCATCGTACCACGCAATCAGGGCCGGGCGTTCAGTGCGCCATTTCATTTCACTATATCGAAAATCCAGATAACCCAACGCACAG
>CAJWZI010000477.1 GCA_913049615.1 uncultured Alphaproteobacteria bacterium
AGTGGTGCTGGACAGGGTGCACACTGGATCTGGTAACGGCCGGCTTGAATCAAAAGTCATGGTACTCCCGCCACCGTCGCGGCTGGTTCCTGACACCATCCATCCCTGCTCAGAGAGACGATTTGCAAGGGTACGGGCACTGAACCCCATGCCAAAACAGAAAATATGTTTACTAGACACTTCACCCCCTTACCGCGAACGCAGCCCAGGCGGAAAGTATGATCATAAGCAGGCGGAAACAATACATTCTGTCGGCTTACCTTCTCCTAACCCATAGTTAGTAGCGGTGCAGAATTGAGCATCAATCACAAGCTACAGTACCGTAGTTGTATTATCTTGAGCTACTTGGAACCCAGGCAAGCCTTTGAAGCGGCTGTTGCCTGGGCGGCAGCTTTCAACAGCGGTGCGCTGGCCCGACATTGCGCCATATTGGCCCTATTGAAAGCAGGGAACATGTCCGCACGGCGTACGGAAGCGCTTGCCACGACTCTGCCGCGCAAAACGTCCCCTCCCCCGGCGATGTCATGACCCAGGCGCGGCTCCAACAAATGGAACTCAAGCCGCGATAACTACTGCCCATTCCGCCCGAACATCTGCGTCGGTCTCTTGATTCAGTAGGTCGGGCGCAATGGCCGCCATGGCTTGGGCACCTCGTAACTCTCCCAAGGCCCAGATCGCCATGGCACGGACCAAAGGCGATGGGTCGCGTAACAATGGCTCCACAAATTCGGACAAGGATCGGTTACGACTGTTGCCGGCAGCGATTAAGACATTACGCAAAAAACGGTCTCGCCCCAGGCGCCTCACAGGCGTGCCCGCGAATAGCCGACGAAATGACGCTTCGTCCAACGTCAAATATTTTGAAAGTTCGACCATGGTCAGGGCTCGACGCGGCGCCATCGTTTCGTCCCGGGCAGGTTCGACGAACTTGTTCCAGGGACAGACAGCCAAACAATCATCGCAACCGAAAATACGGTTGCCCATAGGTTTGCGAAATTCCGATGGAATATGGCCCCTGTGTTCGATCGTCAAGTATGACAAGCACCGGCGTGCATCCAATTGATAGGGCGCGGGAAAGGCCTGTGTGGGGCAAACGTCCAGACATTTCCGGCATTCGCCGCAATGATCAACCTCTCCGTCATCATAAGGTAGTATCAGAGTGGTGAAGATGCAGCCGAGAAACAACCAGGAGCCGAATTCACGGCTGACCAGATTGCTGTGTTTGCCTTGCCAGCCTAGGCCGGCGGCTTGTGCCAAGGGCTTTTCCATGACGGGAGCGGTATCCACAAACACCTTCAATTCACCGCCTGCGTTGGACTGAAGCCATCGCGCCAAAGCCTTCAGTCGTTTCTTAACGACGACATGGTAGTCCTTGCGCGCGGCGTAAACCGAAATGTTTCCCTCACCAAATTTTTCCATACGCAGGATCGGATTTTCGTCAGGACCATAATTCAGGCCCAGCATGATGATACTGCGCGCTTCGGGCCAAAGGGCGTGCGGATGGCGGCGCCGATCGGATTTTTCTACCAACCAATCCATATCCCCATGGCGACCCATGGAGAGGAATTGCTCTAGGCGGCCTCCAGCCTCTGGATTGGCATCCGCCTTGGTAACGCCAACCGTGTCGAAACCGACCGCTCGGGCTTCCTGACGGAGTTCAAAAATCGAGATCGGCATAATGTCGAGGGGGCGGCAGACCCGGCATGTGATCCGCTAGGATAGCTCGGAAGGATGGCCGAGATTTCACTCGCGCGTACCATTCCTTGGCGCCGAGGTACCGATCCCACGGTACATCGCCCAAATAGTCCAGACATGACAGATGAGCGGCGGCAGCGATGTCCGCCAGGGAAAAAACCTCGCTTGCGATGTAGTTCCGCCTTTCCACCAAATAGGTGATGTAGTCCATGTGGTAGCTAATATTCTCCCGTCCAGCCCGGATTAGGTCAGAACGCGGCTCCCCCATACCCATGAACCGTTTCAACAACTTCTCGCGTAACAGAAAATCAGTGACTTCCTGGTGAAACTTGCCGTCGAACCAGGCGACCAGTCTGCGGCATTCAGCGCGATCCAGGGGTTCACGGCCCAACAGATTAGGTTCAGGGTGGCAATCTTCCAGGTACTCCACGATAGCCTGACTGTCGGTCAGTACGGTACCATCCGCTTCGGAAAGGACCGGCACCTGGCCAGCCGGGTTCATAGCAATAAACTCTTGGCGTCTGTCCCAGTATTTCTCCACTACCAGTTCGACATCTAGGCCTTTTTCGAACAAAGCGATCCGAACCTTGCGGGAAAAGGGTGATAGCCA
>CAJWZI010000478.1 GCA_913049615.1 uncultured Alphaproteobacteria bacterium
ACTGGTCCAAAAGCCCCGGCCGGGCAAATGCCCGTCTCGGCGGCCCTCCACTAGCATCTTCCACCAAAACTTCGATGATCCCATCGCCAAGGCTACGGGCGCACCAGGTCCTGGCTTCAGCCGCATCGACCGATGCCCAATAGGCCGCTAATTCCCCTGAAGTTGCAAATCCAAGGCGGTCCAGGGCATTGTTGCATGCCCAATCAATAAAGCCCTCGCCCGACTGCGCCAGGGCACTCATTGCTTTATCTGGAATAACCCTGTGGCACAGATCATAGGCTTTCTGAAAACCATTTCGATGGCAGATTGAAAGTTCACCAGTACGCCACAAAAATTCCAGAGCCGTTTTCGCTGGATGCCATTCCCACCACCCGTTCTTTTTCGCCTTTTGGGACTGGCACCACATCTTCAAATCGCGGGACAAGGTGGGGCCGTTTTGGGACACATGCACCCTTACCTGATCTAATACGTCCTCAAAGGCGATAGTTTTACCCTTGAGCCGGCCCTTGGGACGAATTTTGCGCCAGCGTTCTCGTAGTTGTGCCTCTCTTCGCGCAAACCGCCCCTGCCAATGAGGATAGAATTCTGACGGAATAATGGAAGCATCGTGGGTCCAATGTTCAAACAGGCGCCGGTCGTCCTCCAGCAACTGACGCAGATGTTCCCGACGGTAGGTCTGATTTCGAGCAAACAATATCATGTGGTGGGCCCGTTCCACTGTGCGGATGCTATCCACTTGAACGAATCCCAATTGGTGAATCAGACCGTGCAGAGAATCTTTGTCCTGGCATTTGTCGGGCGGCTGGTACAGCCCTTGCCGGACCATGAAAGTGCGCCGAGCCTGCTTTGTGGTGATCAAAGGGAGAGAGGCGCTCATCCAGGTATCATAAACTCGTATCCGGCGCTGCCAAGGTTCTCCCCATTAACATTGTTCTGGGCTGCGCAGAGGTCCTGGCAATATTTCGCCACGTAACCGCACATGGGCATGATGGCTTATCTAGGTGATTATTTCCGGATCTAATTGTTACTTCGAGTGCTCAAACATTTACCTAAAGCGGGCGTGCCAAGCCTAGGTCTAGGCATCCTCCTCCTGAGCCTTTTCAACCTCCGCTACAGGCGCCTCACCATTGGAGGACGGGGCACCCTTGGCAACGCCCACCATGGCCGCCCGCAACAAACGGTCGTGAATGACGTAACCCGGCTGCATCACCTGGATTATAGTGCCTTGGGTGGCTTCCGGGTCATCTAACTGTACCACCGCCTGATGCAGATTAGGATCCAGCTTTTCGCCCATGGGGTCGATTTCCTTAATGCCGTGCTTGCCGAAATGACCTTTTAGTTCCTTCCGGGTTATTTCCACACCTTCTAAAAGTTGCGACAACTCTGGATTGCCGTCGCGCGCGTCATCCGTCACAGCCGCTAGTGCCCGTTGCAGGTTGTCGGCAACAGCAAGCATGTCCCGGGCGAAATCGGTGATGGCATATTTCCGGCTGCCAGCCTTTTCCCGTTCGCTGCGGCGGCGGATATTCTCGGTCTCCGCCATAGCGCGCAGTAACTTATCCTTCAGGTCGGCAACTTCCGCATAGACCGCTTCCAGTTCGTCCGGCTCGTCAGCCTGATCTTCCGCCCCAGGTTCCCCCTCATCCATGTCTTCCGCTGCTTCATCTGCCTCCGCCTTGGTGGCGGCCAGATCAATGGCTTCTTCCGCCTGTTCCAGCGCAGCAGCGGCGTCCTCGGCCGCTTTCGCTTCTGGATCGTCAGGATTTTCAATGTTTTCCGCTTCGTTCATCTCGTCCTCTGTCGCGGCCACAGCACGCAATATGATTCAATTGACATATAGGAGTTCCGGGCGGCGTTTTTAACCCATTCGCTGATCAGGTCAACTTATCAGACGTCCGATCACCCGCGCCGTATAATCTACCATCGGCACGATGCGTGCATAGTTCAAATGGGTAGGGCCAACTACGCCGATGGCGCCAATGATTTCCTGGTTGGAATTAGTGTAGGGCGCCACAATCATGGACGATCCACTCAGCGAAAACAGCTGACTTTCCGAGCCGACAAAAACCCTTACTCCTGGCCCCTCATTGGCTAGATCCAGCACATCGATCAGTGACTTCTTGCTCTCAAGATCGGCGAAAAGTTGGCGCACACGCTCAAGGTCCTCCGCCGCCGTAATATCTTCCAGCAGGTTGGCCCGACCGCGCACGATCAGCGTTTGCTGTTGGACATCTCCCCCCCAGATTGCTAGACCACTTTCCACCACCCGCGCCGTAACCTCGTCCAATTCAGCCCGC
>CAJWZI010000479.1 GCA_913049615.1 uncultured Alphaproteobacteria bacterium
CAATGTATGGCACGCCCTCCTCATCATAGAGGACTATCAGATCGACATCCAAAGAGTAATTTAGTTCATTGGCACCCAGCTTGCCCATGCCCAGGATAACCAGGCCGCTGCCGGTTTCCGGGCGCTGCGGATCAGGTAAATCCAAATCCTCACGCCGTGCAGCATCCCGCAGCAGCCAGCGCAGGGCACCGCTAATCGCAATTTCCGCGAAACGGGATAACGCGGCCGTCACGATGGTCAAGTCCCACGACCCAGAAACATCAGCCACTGCAATCAAAAGTGCGGCACGCCGCCGCGCTTGGCGCAGGACAACCATCGCCCCATCTATGTCTGGCGCCAATTCTAGGTTTTGCTTTAAGCTGAATAGAATTTGATCAAGGTTATCCGCCGGCTCCTGCATGAACAGTTCGGGCAAAAACCTCCTGTCCGCTTGTGCCACTCGGCCCAAAAAGGGGCTATTGCCAAAAATGGCAGTCAGTAATCTAATGACGTTGTCGTCATCCCAGGGAATTTGCAGGTCCTTATCGTCCGCCGCAGCCTCTCGAAGGTCCGCTAACACCGCCTCTGCGCGTGAGGGGTCATGGGCTGTAGCCGTGAAGTCCTCGAAATAGGGAAAGCCCGGTCGGGTCATCGCTGCGCCTAGAAAGATGAATTGTTATTTAGACCCTATATAGCCATCTGCCTCGAAACCGGACAATGGCAATTGATTTTGTGATTTGCCACGCGCGGATCCTAAATTGATTAAAATCAACTGCGAGTTGGCATTCTCAACAACTGAGGTAAGCCGGGAGCTAAGCTACAGGCTGTCTCGGCATTTATTGGCTGCGTTGCTCGAAGGCCGCGAACTCACCCATGAAGGGGGCCGCGATATCAGCATTGATCTTACAGTCAAGAAACACAGGACCTTGCGGATCCCGCAATAGATGTTCGGCGGCGGCGAGGTCGTCCAGTGACCGGATTGTGGCCACCTCAAAGCCGAAGGCAGCCGCGACCGGGGCAAAATCCACATCGGGGAACAATGATTTTTCTACAGGCTGCTGATGTGCCCGTAAAAGGTGCAGTTCCGCACCGTAGGCACAGTCGTTCATGACGATGACAACAACTTTTATGTCCTCGCGGGCGGCCGTTTCCAGTTCGCTCATAGTCATGACAAAAGCACCGTCACCTATTATCAGTACGGTCGTGGCATCGGGTCGTGCTTTGGAGAAGCCCAATGCCGTCCCGAAACCGAGGCCAATTGAGGCGAATTCGTTGGTCATTTTGAAATGTCCAGGCCCCGGCGTGCGCAAGTAGGGCACGACGCCCAGGAAATTGCCCGCGTCGTAAACCAAATTGCGGTCCTCGGGCAACAGCTGGTCTAACTCCTGAGCGAGTGATCTGGGGTCGACGGTGCGGGCGGTGTGAGCGGGTTGAAAATCGCTGGTGATGTCGAAGGATGACAGATCTGCTTTGATAGCGTCAGCGCGGAATGGTTTGTCATCCATTTCGCGTTCCGGCACAGCCACCATTAGCTGTTCGGCGACCAGACGAGCATCGCCCACGACAGCCAAGTCCGCCTCCGTGTAACGTCCGATGTGGGCGCGTGCCCGGTCCACATGGACCAATGGCACCGGCGGCAGTGAAGCCCCAAAACTCATGGTCAAAAAATTCAATGCTGCCCCAAAAACTAGAACGCAATCCGCCTGTTCCATATACCGCCGGCCTGCCGAATGAGAAAACGAACCGATAATTCCCAGATTGTAGGGGTGATCGCGAAATAGATCCTTGCCTCGAGCCGAAGTCGCCAGCAAAGCGCCAATCCGGTCAGCCAGCTCCTCTAGCGCAGGCCCCGCGCCGGCAAGATAGGCACCACTGCCCGCCAGAATTACCGGCCGCTTGCTGTCCGCAATCACGTCTGCTACCGCCGCTATGGTCTGATCGCGAGCGGGCGAGGGAGGGATGGCATCCGGCAACACCGGCACTATATCGTCGCTGTGCACCGTCATTTCAGACAACTGCACGTTGGTTGGCAAATGCAAAGTAACAGCATGGCCGCGAGCAGCAATTGCAACCGCATCGGCAAGTGCGGCGCGGGCGCCATGCGGTGATGTTGGAAAAAAACTTTGCAGACCGGCGGCTTCCATAACGCCGCGGGAGTTGAAGGCCTTGTAATCAGGCCCAATGCTGTTGACTGCACCCCCCGACACAGGTGCCTCACCGTAAATGATCAGTACCTTGGAGCCCGTGCGTGAAGCGCTGATGGCGGCATGTAAGCCATTGGCGGCAGCAGGCCCCCTGCCTATTACGGCGACCCCAA
>CAJWZI010000480.1 GCA_913049615.1 uncultured Alphaproteobacteria bacterium
TTTGCACTTAGCGGTTTGTCTGCTGTATGCGGCGGAGATGTGCGGTGGCACCGTTGGAGTCATAAATCTCACATTGGAATATCTGACAACGCGTCGCCAATTCGACCAATTCATCGGTGCCTATCAGGCTTTGAAACATCCAATGGTAGATGCGCTAACTGGTCTGGAGCAAGCGCGGTCGCACCTTTATCACGCCGCCACGGTGTTCGACATGGTGGAGGGGCGTGGCGAAATAGCTGTGCGCATGGCGAAGGCTCAGGCAGCGGACGCCTTCGCCTTTGCGTCCGATCGGGCGATCCAGTTCCATGGTGCCTTTGGATTTACTTACGATTGTGACGCCCATCTTTACCGCCGTCGTGCTCTCTGGTGCGAGCAACAGCACGGTGACGGCGCACATCACCGGAAGCATCTAGCAGGTTTGTTGTTGGATTAAGCACCCGAGACCGATATCGGTGCTGTTAACTAATAATTCTGTACTTAATCAGCCAAATGGCCGTTCAGGTCGACTGGCGACTTGGCCGGAATGGTGATGGTGAATTATTTTTGGTAGCTTGTTGTTTGAAGTTGGCGCAGGTGGATTAATCGCGATGACCGTTGGAGTTCTTTGCTACTGATTTGGATGTTCTCAAAGAAGCACACACAACTGTGTGCTGGACAAACGCTAATCTAGGCAACGCAACCAAGTCTGCAGTCAAAGCTAGATAGTCTTTCGTTTTAGAGGAAGGCGAAGGCCATAATGGCAACTACATGTAATTGCCCTCGCGTTCCCAATACTGGGTCAGGGGAGTTGTTTAACTGTTGTTTACGAATTTCATGCGTTTCATATCTCTCCCCGGACCAACTCTGCGCCGGCTACCATCGCCACGGTTTTGCTGTGTGCGAGCCAGCGGGGAATGGCGGAAAAACCACAATCGGCAGTGACAGTTAGTTTTTGAGCTGGCACATAACGAAGGACTTCCCGAATTCGCCCTGCTACATCTTCTGGCGTTTCTTCATAGAACGATTTCACGTCGATCACGCCTGCGCCGATTTTGTAGTTTTCTGACAGCGGCGCTAGAATTTCTAGTTCCGCTAACTCTCGGTTGGCGAATTCTAGCACCAGCATGTGGGTTTCCAGTTGCTCCATGGCCCCCATAAGGCGTCCCATGCCCCGGGGCGCAGATGGGCGGGAGGCATTGTTGCCGAAACAGACGTGTACCGCCGTGTATTCCGAAAGGCCACGGATTACCTGATTGATGCAGTTCGCCGCCTCATCCAGACTGCGCCGTTCCGGGATAAAGGTCAGGCCCGGTTCGTCAATTTGGATGAAATCGGCTCCCACCATACGTAGAGCCTCAACTTCCTGACGCAGCATTACAATCACATCGTTCATAAGTCTGTCAGCGGCTTCCGTGCCCTCTCCGTAATAGGGTTGTGGCAAGATGTTGGCGGCAAAGGTAAGGGGTCCAGGAAAGGCGATTTTTAGACGTCGGCCTGGCGCCAGACGGGCAAGGTCGCGGTATTCCGTCGTCAAACCAAGGCCGTCCGGCGCAATCACTTTGTCGGTGGCATAGAATTTTGGAGCCATATCATAGCCTGGCACACCTAGTTTGCGCGGCCGTTGCTGCCGCGCGATACCTGAAATGCGGTCATACATCTCGTAGACGAACCGTTGCCGGCGCAGTTCGCCGTCAGAAATGATATCGATCCCTGCCTCAACCTGATCCGCGATCGCCAATCGCGTGGCATCCTCAAACGCTTCCGCCACGTCCAAGGGTCCGGCGGTATCTCCCATATTCCTGCGGAACAGGTGCATCCAGCCCGGAATGGCGTAGCTGCCCACGCCCATGGTGGGGAGTATTGGTAGTTCAGGTGGTGATTGCAGTTCAGGCGGAATTGGCATGACTAAATCTCACGGTTCGAAAATTAATGGCCACGCAGCCGTTGCAAAAGTTGGATTGGTTCGGCTGGCGCTCCGGTGCCGCGCCAGGCAATGTGCTGGTCGGGGCGGCAGATAATGAGGGGATAATCGTAATCGACATCCTCTACATCCAGCAATGCAAGGGGAAGACCGACCTCGTTGGCGGCAATCAGCAAGGGCTCGATATCGATATCCGCGTTGGTCCGCACCAGGGTGTATTCTGGGCCTAGGGCGTCGTACAGGCTGCGGCCGTGGCGAGGGTTGCCGAGCCAGGCATGAGGCATACGACAGCCTGGAACTGTGCAAGGAGTGTAGTCGGCCATGGAGTAGCCGGGCGCGGTTTCACCGCTTGCGCTATTATGGTCGATAATGGGTGAGTTTTCATA
>CAJWZI010000481.1 GCA_913049615.1 uncultured Alphaproteobacteria bacterium
TTCGATCAACAAACGCTGGGAAAAGGGCTTGCGGATATAGTCGTCTGCGCCCATCTTCAGGCCGAGCATCTCATCGATTTCTTCGTCTTTTGATGTCAGAAATATTACTGGTACAGAGGAAACCCGCCGCAGGCGGTTCAGCAATTCCATTCCGTCCAAGCCCGGCATCTTGATATCCAACACGGCTAAATCCGGAGCCTGCTCTGTCATGGCGGCTAAGGCCGACTGTCCATCGGTATGGGTGGCAACCTTGTATCCCTCCGCCTCCAGGGCAATGGACACGGATGTCAGAATGTTCTTGTCATCATCGACAAGCGTAATGGTCGCCGCCATCGCAAAGCTCCCTTGTCACTATCCATTATGTAGTCAATCGTCGACTTAACACCAGGGCGGGTCATGAATGGGGTCAGAATGTGACTATTTCTGGGCAATTTCATAGACGGCCTATGGGTCGTTTCGAGATAATATGAAACCGCCCCGCGAGCAGGACGGCTGCCAGGGTGACGCCGCAAAGTGTACCCCACATCAATCCCGGTGTGCCCAGACTGGTTCGTAAAGATAACCAGCCGGCAGCCGGCACCATGACTAGCAGAAAGGAGCATAGGTGCAGTGCGGTTGGCACCCAGACATCGCCGGCGCCTCGCAAGGCGCCCATTAAAACACCTTGGGCGCCGTCGCTAACCAAAATTATGGCGCCGACCAGCAGGGTAGGCACGACAATCGCCAGCAGGGCTGGGTCGTCGGTAAAAATTCGTGCCAAGGAGTTGGGAAAAAAGGTGATAGCAACCGCCATCGTGGCCATGAATATGGTGATGGCGAACAGGCCGGCCCAGCCGGACAGGATCATTTGCCGTTGATCCCGGCGACCAATAGCCATACCTACATGCACCGCCGTGGCCGTTCCCACGCCGATGGCTGCCATGAAGCAGAAGGCGACCACTGTCATAACGATCTGAAAGCCGCCCGCGGCCTGGCCGCTGATGTGCCCTGCAAATAAGGTCAAGGAGGCGAAGGCGGCTGATTCTAAACCCTGCGCCAGGCCTAAGGGATAGCCTAGGTGGCGTAGTTTTTTGCCGATGTTCCGCCAATCATCCAAACGGCCGGCTATGTTGAATTTGTGGGCATCTTTCATTCTCAAGATATAAATTATGGCTGCTGCGGCGATCAACCACCTTGAAATTGTGGTGGCCCAAGCCGCGCCTTCGGCCCCCAGAGCAATATCGCCATCGATTAGCAGCCAGTTAAGTACCGCGTTTACGAAGTTGGCTGCGATCATGATCACCAAGCCTGGCCCGGGCCGGTTCAAGGCTTCAAGGAATAGTATCGAGGCGGCATAAACCAGTTGACCTGGCAGGCCAAAATTTAGGACTGCCACGACATTGCCCGCCCCATCCGCCAGTCCCGTTTCATAACCCATCTGGTGATAAAACCAAACGCCTGCTTGGGCCAGGCCGGCAAAAATACAACCCAGAACAAAGGCATGCAGCATGGACACCCGCCAGATTACACCGCATTCTTCGTGTGCCCCCGCGCCCAACGCCTGGGCGCTCAGGACCGCCGTGCCGATCAACATGCCCACACCGATCAACATGCAGACCATATGAACCGCGTGGGCCAAGCTGTAGAAGGCCAATTCCGTAGTGGCAAAATGCCCGGTCATGGCCATGTCCACCATCACCAGAACTAGCATGCTCAGGCGTGCCATCGATACCGGCACCGCCAGCTTGGTGATGGCGCCGATGCGGTCCCTGAAATCCACTAGATTTTCGTGTCTAGGATTGATGAGATTGGTTTTATTCATAGTGAAATCGAAAATGTGACGAAGAATATCGAAATAGCCACGAAGCAGCGCTATACTCGCCTTTGACCGGAATAGCTAACGAACAATGTCATGACCAATTCAGCAAGCTTGGCCCGCCGATTGATACGGGCCCATGAAACGGCTGTCCTAGCCACCAGCCTGCCTGATGACGGCCACCCGTACGCCTCGTTGGTTCTGGTAGCAGTGGATTACGATGTCGCACCAATTCTGTTGCTCTCGGATTTGGCTGAACATAGCAAGAATATCGCGGCCGACGGCCGTATTTCCCTGTTGTTTGACGGAACGCGCGGGCTCAACTCACCGATAACCGGGGCCCGAATTTCTGTTCAAGGCCTTGCCGCCCGCAATGACGACCCGCGCCTCCGCCAACGGTTCATGGCCCGTCATGCGGATGCGGCAGGGTACGCGGATTTTTCTGATTTCTCGTTTTATCGTGTGGACGTGGAACGAGG
>CAJWZI010000482.1 GCA_913049615.1 uncultured Alphaproteobacteria bacterium
GTTCCAGTTCTAAAGAGGGGCTAATTCAGGTGGTGGCTTCGGTTTAGTAAGTTATAGATTTCAGCAATCTTCAGATCACTACTTGTTCAGGAAATGCAAAGGCAGACCCGGGCGCGGCCAGTCCAGGGCAATCAGACGGCCTGCACCGGACAGGGTGATATAGGCTGTTTGCATGTTTTCGCCGCCAAAACAGATATTGGTGGTCATGATGTCGGGTAAAGGGATGAATTCCACCACACCGCCGTCTGGTGAGGCGACTGTTATACCGCCCGTTAGTAAAGTGGCGACGCATATGTTGCCGTTAGCCTCCAATGCCAGACTGTCAAACCGTTTGATCCCGTCTGGTGCCATGATCACCTCGCCCCAGCCCACGGCGGGCCATGGTTTGGTTTCCAGTTTGCCTTCACCGATTATGTCCCAGGCAAGTAGGCGGCGAGGGTCGGTTTCCGCCACATAAACCCGGTTTCCATCAGGCGAAAGACCGATGCCATTTGGGGTCATTAGGGGAGCGGCAGCGCGCTTGATAAGGCTGCCGTCGGATCGCGCGTAATAAACCGCGCCTCGGTCCATATCGAATTGCCGCGATTTGCCAAGGTCCGTGAACCAGAAATTTCCCGTGGCATCAAAGACGATATCGTTGGGTCCGCAAAGTGGTCGACGTTCGCATTCGGTGTACAGAACTTCGACAGCGCCGGTCTTGAGATCAACTCTCTCTATCCGGCCGCCGGAATAGTCGTCTGCCTGGGCCGTTGGATGACGTACTCCATTGTCGGAATCCCAGTTAAAACCGCCGTTATTGCAAATGTAGACCTTGCCATCGGGACCCAGAGCAGCGCCGTTGGGTCCGCCACCCGTCTCGGCAATAATCTCTTGGCGGCCATCAGAATGTACTCGTGTCAGGGTGCCACGTTCGATCTCCACCAGAATGACTGATCCGTCCGGCATGGCAATAGGACCCTCCGGAAACATTAGGCCAGAGGCGATTTCACGAAACACGGTCATATTACCGCTCACTTTAGTGGTGAAAATTGGGCGGGGATCAGTATCGTATTTTCCATTTCTTCCAGCATGGACCCGCTCTTTTTCAGGAAAATTTGCCAGCCAGGATCCGCATTTGCGCGGGCGCGAGCCTGGGTGCGCTGGTTTAGATCGTCATAGACCCACATGTGAGAGACTTCGTTGGGGTTTTCCGCCTCCGTCTGCCATAGGCAGATGTTTTGGGAATACTTTTCACGGGCTGGCATGGCCTCGGATATGGCGTCAATCCAAGCGCCGGCCTGGCCGACCTTGGTTTGATAAAAACGGTATTCATAAATATGCCCTTCGCCCTCGGGCACCTTAAGATCCAGCCGCGGTTGCATCAGCCGAATTTTCTGGCGCCGCATCAAGGGTCGCACGTGGGCTACATATTCATTGTTCCATTCGGCATTTTTACCCAAGCGGGCCCTGGCGTCGGCACGGTTGTTTAAATCTTCGTACGACCATAAATGGGCGATTTGGTTCAGACTACCCACTTCGCTGAACCAATAGCCCTCACATTTTCCATAGTTGTCTCCTCGGATTACCATGGCGCGTTCCTCCGCGAGTTTGAGGAATTCGGGAACTTTGCCCGGCCATAATGTATAAATTCGCAGTTCATGTATCATGATCGTTTTCTCCCTTGTTTGAACCTGATCTTGCCAATTGCTCGTGGCTGTGACAACTACCCCTAACCAAGTCGGGTTTGAGGGATCATGATCAGGATCACCGACGATATTTGTCTGGGGGAGAACGAGGTCGAGTTACGTTTCATTCACGCTCCTGGTCCCGGCGGGCAGAAGGTGAACAAAGTTGCGACGGCCGTACAATTGCGTTTTGATGCCGCCAATAGCCCCGCTTTATCCTCGTCTATTTTTCGACGCCTGCGCACTATGGCAGGACGGCGTATGACCCTTGCCGGCGTCATTATTTTAACGGCTAGAAGATTTCGCAGCCAAGAGCGCAATCGCGTTGATGCCCTAGCACGGTTGGTTGAGCTGGTGCGGAAAGCCTCTATATTTCCCAACATTCGCCGACCAACGAAGCCAAGCTTGGGTGCGAAACGTCGCCGTCTTGAAGGTAAGCGTAAACGAAGCAATTTAAAGAAAATGCGTAGCCGGTCGGGAGTCCATGATTAAAGAAACTGCCATATGCAGGGGCGGATTATGCTGTCCTACCGTTAAAATATGATGATTATATTTGGTGATATGGCTGCATGAGCGATGACCTGATTTACCATGTTTGTGATGGTGAGGC
>CAJWZI010000483.1 GCA_913049615.1 uncultured Alphaproteobacteria bacterium
ATAACCATCTTCGAATTCCCCGTTCTGGTCGGGCAAGAATTTGAAGCCGGCCTCCTCAAACGCCTGAGCCACGGCCTCCGCATGGTTGTTCCACTGATCACGCATGATGCGACGGATGGGAATGCGCCCTTCCTTGCCGTGGTATGGACCATCGTAGTCCATATCCCGTTCGACCTTTTTAAAATAGGGCAGCACCGTATCCCAGTTCCAACCGGACGCACCCCTTTCCTCCCATTCGTTGAAATCCGTCGGCGCGCCGCGATTGGCCATCTGTCCATTGATAGACGAACCACCGCCCAGGACCCGAGCCTGCTCGTACTTACGTAATGGTGGGCGGTCCACACCCGGGTTGTTGTGGGAAATCACTTCGGTAGTGACTTGCAAGTCATTCCAGATAAAGCGTTTGTCCAAATACGCTGTGCCTGGATAGCTGTCCAATATCTCTTCGGGCACATCTCCGTGCGGTGTGTCCTGACCCGCCTCACACAGTAACACCTTATTACCGCTTTTGGCCGACAACCGGTTTGCCAGCACAGAACCAGCGGATCCTCCTCCCACTATAATATAATCGTACTGCATGTCATCTCCCGCGTCTTAATCCTCTTCTGCCACGTAGTAGAGCACGAATTTTTGAGCCAGGCTCTCTATTTGCCCAGCGGGCCGGGAGAGATGTGAAATAAATATATGGACAGAGGGATAGCCTTCGGCCTGTTTATTGAACTTCCCCATAGCCGGTGAAATCAGTGGCAAAAACCCGACCGAGTTGCGTACATAAGTGCGCGCCTTTTCATCCAACTGCCCCGGATCAACGGCGATCATCAAAGCCCGCCGCATCAGGGTTGCGTTCGCGGCCCCCATGCCGATGACTGCCGACCAGGGGATCAACCCCAGGGGGGGACGTTGGCTAAAAATACCTTTGTCATCAAAAGTAACAACTGGTTTGTTATCAAAAGCCATTTGCATCAGCAGGAATGCAACAAATAGACAGATAAGAATGGCCAAAATGTTAACCCAACCTAAATTTGCCAGAACGAATTCTTCGGCACCTTCAGAACCGTCTGTCTGCAAGGTCATGGCAATACCAAACAGGCAGGGAATAATTAAAACTCCGAGCTTTAACTTTGACGGGTAGAAATCTACCGGGTCAGGCGGCTGGCCCACGTTTCCCCTATTTGTGATATGGTCCTGTCCTTCGGCTGACATTAAACCGCCCTCCCCACAATCCTGACCAATCATAGCCATTCCCACTGATTGCGGCTACTCTAGCCAGGGGAGGATTTAGGATGGAAATTCATCAACAAGTTGCCATTGTCACCGGCGCAGCTAAAGGTATTGGCGCCAGCATTAGCCGAGCCCTTGCCGCGGCCGGCGCACGGGTGGTTTGTGCTGATATTGACGGCGATGCTGCAAGTGAAATTGCCAAAGAGCTGGGTGGGGACTGCATGCCTTTGACTGTGGACGTCGGCGACGTTGACGCTATCGAAACCATGCTGGATCAGACGATGGAACATTTTGGGCAATTGAATACCATCGTTAACAATGCGGGTGTAACCCGCAGCGCCTACATAATGGATTTGACCGTATCTGATTGGGACCGCATTCACCAGGTCAACGCGCGAGGTGTATTTTTCTGCCTGCAAGGAGCCGCACGGCGCATGATTGAAGGTGATGGTGGGCGCATAATAAATATCGCGTCCATTGCCGGCCGTGGCTATGCAGGTACCTCGAACGCGGCTTATGCGGCTTCCAAGGGTGCGGTAATTTCACTAACTAAAACTGCGGCACAACAATTGGCCAAGCACGACATTACCGTCAATGCCATCTGCCCCGGCGTCACAAGAACGGAGTTGCTGGAGCAAATCTTCACGACCATTGAAGAAAGCCAGGGCATCAGCAAAGCGGAAGCAGAAGCCCGCGCTGCCCGGCCCATACCTCTGCAGCGCATTAATGAGCCTGAAGATATTGCCGCCATGGCAATCTTCCTTGCTTCACCGGGCGCTCGCAATATCACTGGCCAAGCGTACAATGTCGATGGTGGTTTAATTACAAGCTAAGGACCATCCTCATACCATCGGTTAATAAACTTAAATTGCAATATTCGGAAAATTAAATTTATGCACGACATCGCGTGCAAATAAAATTCGGTGTACTAGAATTTGGCTAACCCGATTTGGATGAACGCGAAAAATTCACATGCCCACCAGCTCACCAAATTTTGAGATAAAACCTAACGGCCAAAGCCGTAACAATTTAATGACTATGCCAGTATCTTGT
>CAJWZI010000484.1 GCA_913049615.1 uncultured Alphaproteobacteria bacterium
CCCGACATCCAGGCCATCGACTTCATGTCCGAAGATTTTGCGCCCGCCGCGGAACAGCCAGCGTTCGCTAGATTCTTTGCCCTGCGAATGGCCATTATGTAGCTACACGCTTGGCCACCCCGCCTTTCGTCGGAATCAAATTGAACCAATTTGGACTCGGCCGAATCCACTATTGTGACTTGATTTATACCGTTCACCTGCGCGTTCGCCTCACCGTACAGTCGGATATTGATGGTGTGTATAAATAACGGCTATAGCCAATCCTTGCCTTGGCGGGCATAGTCCCCGGCCCTCGTTACCGCCTTCATCAGTTCCTGAGACGCTGTGCCCTGCACTCCCTCTGGTTCCACACCGTCCCGTAACGCCTTCATAGTCTCATATATCGCCTGCACAGAAGCCGAGAATGTTTGATGTCCGCGCAAGAGAAAACGTACACCTTGACCAGCAAGCCATTTGGGGTCGCGCATCTCCTCCGCTCCTCCCCCCAGTAGCAAGGGCACATCAATTTCTCCCGCAATCTCCTCTAACACAGCCCGAGATGGCACACCGACCAAAAATATGGCATCGACGCCGGCCTTTACATAGGCCTGTGACCGCTCAATGGCGTCATCCACGGATGTTAGTTGCGCTGCGCTGGTACGGCCGGCGATGACCATGGCGGCATCGGACCGCCCATTGACCGCTGCCCGCATTTTGCCCACACCTTCCTCGATAGACAACAAAGATGGCTCGCCGCCGCTACCGAACCGTTGCGGCAATTCAGTGTCTTCAATTGACAAGCCGGCCAAACCGGCTAATTCCAACTCTTCCACGGTTCGTTTTACGTTCAAGGCATTGCCGTATCCATGATCCGCATCCGCAAATAGGGGGAGGCCCGAAGCACGGCCCATGCGTAAAGCTTGCTGTGCAAACTCCGTCTGGGTCAACAGGATCAGGTCCGGCGCCGCGAGAACGGCAAGCGAGGCCAGGGAACCAGCATACATGCCCATCTCGAACCCAAGGTGCTCCGCGATCCGGGCAGAGATAGGATCATAAACCGAAGCAGGATAGACGCAGGCCTCCCCCTGCAGAATTCCCCGAAAACGTTCCCGACGGCCACTAAAACGTGACATCAAACAATACTCCCCTGCTCAATATGCCGAAATGCCGCCCTCGGCGGGGATGACGGCGCCGTTGACCATACGTGATTCATCCGAAGCCAGAAATAGGGCGATGTTGGCAATATCCTCCGGTTCACCCACGCCAAAAGGATAGCTCTCGAAAGTCCCGACACTACCTTTTCTCGCTTCGGATGGTTTCCGCGCCACATAGCGTGATTTGATTCGCTCAGTCTTGACCAGTCCAGGGCAGATTACGTTGGCCCGCACACCTAGGTCGGCGTAGGCGCCCGCCAGACTTCTTGTCAGCGATATCAAAGCGCCCTTGGCCGAGGAATAGACGTGGGCTGGATGATTACCTCGCAAGGCGACGACGGAGGAAACATTGACGACTGCGCCACCGCCACTGTCAATTATAGCGGGAATGCCGTGACGGCTACATAGGAATGGGCCCTTCAGATCCAACGGAATGGTACGGTCCCAAACTTCCATGTCCACATCCGTGACTTTGTTGTCCTCCAGTACCGAGCCGCCGGCACAGTTGAACAATATGTGAAGGCCGCCGAAATGTGCAATCGCCTGGGCGATCATGTCTTTGACGCTGTCTTCATCCGTGACGTCTGTAGGCACGAAAACGGCGTTGTTGCCAGCTTCTCTCGCGGTTATGGCCCCCTTCCCCTCGTCAATTTCTGCCACCACAACACAGGCGCCTTCACGAGTGAAAATACTGGCGGCTGATCGTGCAATACCTGACCCCGCCCCAGTAATGACCGCCACTTTACCGTCCAGTCGGCCCATGCCAAGTCCTCCCAGTAATTTAGATCCATCAGTTTTGCATGGCTTTATTGCGCTAAGCTATCCCAAAGAAGCCGAGAATGTATTTTTGAAAATGTCCGGGTGCTTCGATTTGATCTTGGACAATGCCCGTACCGCCGGTACCGCGCCGATGATTGTTATTTTCTCCTGGACCAGCGGATTATGGCCGCAGAGGCTGGCTTGAGGGAGAAATCGCGGCGCGTGCGTCGGGCACGACCAGTTGGCTGACTGTTGCGAACTGATACGATGGGACATTATAGAATTGCCATAGGCAAAGCCTCAGACCTTGTAATAAGAGATGCTCAAGACACCGCCACGATCACCCGTCTCCTGTATTGCTTCAAACGGGACCTACTAAC
>CAJWZI010000485.1 GCA_913049615.1 uncultured Alphaproteobacteria bacterium
TAATGTGGTGATAAGTGCGGAATAGTACATGAAGCCATATTCCGCATTCAGCACCGGACCTGCCAGACTTCGCGTCCCGCAACCGGCCAATTCGGCTGCCAGGGCAAGGCTCATGAATGGTTGCTGGCCTCGGTCAACACCCGGCGGGTTAAGTAGGGCGTAGTAGCCGAAGCTGCGTTCCACATGATGTGCCAGTTTCAGGGCCAGGGCACTGATACGGTCAGAAGTCGACGTCGTCTCCATGTGCTCCGCCTTGGGGCTACGCCAGTCAGCCGCCCGGGGCTGCGCACCTCCCACGACAAAGACAGCCTTGGCACCCGGCAGCAGGTCCGTTGGCCGATGACCTTCGGGCGCCATGTGGAAGGCCGTGGCGTCTGCGACACCAGCAACAAGCGCGCCGCCCCGCTTCGCTTGGTCGATCAACTCAACTTTGTAGGCCTGCAGGCTCGAGGGGTCCGGTGCGCTCATTGCAGCTTCCTTTCCGCACGGCCTATGGGACAAACGCGCATGCATTCGAAGCATTGCGCTACGCTTTCCTTGAAATGCCCGATGGACGTGCAGGAGCGAGTGAAGAAATCCGAATTGATCATGGTGGAGCGGCGCTCTGCTTCCGGTTCTTCGATGATTTCCATCAGAGCCTTTTGCAAGCTGTTTATGCCAAAATTCATGGACCGGGTGCTGCAACGTTCTCGATCATAGTAGACTTCTTCAATCTGCCCATCCTCGCCAATGGAGCCATCCAGACATCCATCTTCATCGGCCGGACAAGCCGCCATGCATGGCGTCTTGCCAATATTGCGATAGGTTGCCACACACATGGGATGGGGACAGACCTGTTGCTCCAGCATCTCGTCAGGAACCAGTTCAGCCGTGGTGATGGCAGCAGAATAATACAGCAGTCCAAATTTTGGGTTTAGAATGATGTTCGCTGCGAATGACCGCGTTCCCAAACCCGCCAACACTGCAGCCAGCATCATACTCATCATCGGTTGATGCCCCGCGACAGGTAAGGTGGGCGCCTGCATGGCGTAATATCCTAATTCGGATTCAATATGATTGGCTACCACATGTATCGCCCGGTCATTGCCGAAATCATAGCCATTAACCTCCATCAGCCGGGCGTCCGGACAACGCCACGCTCCCATCGTCGGTCCGCGGGTTCCGACGACGACTACCGACTTTGCACCTGGTTGGATGTCGTATGGGCGATACCCTTCGGGTACAAATTCGTCCCACCGTTCAACGGGCGCCACACCAACCACATCCCCGCCGACTTTCAGAGCAAGGGCCTTGATTTCACCGGTAATTTTTTCATTTCGTGTCGCGTCCATGCCTTCACTTTCATGGCTTTAAGAATGACCTCCACAGAGACTAGGCAGAAGCGTGCAGATTGTTCAAGGGGATGGTGGCGTCAGCACCCATGGGCGCTGTACATTGCCAACAACTGATTTGCAAAGGAGTTGCCCTCGTGAGTTCAGGGGATCTAAATTGGGACAAGGAGATCGCGGAGATCCATCAACGGCGCGCCCTCGCCAAGGGTCACGGCGGACAAGAGGCAGTAGCGCACCATCACGCCAAGGGGCGCATGACCCTTCGGGAGCGCATCGACTGCCTGGTTGATGCTGGATCATTCAAAGAAAGCGGTATGGGTGCGGGTGGGGCGGTGAAAGACGAGCACGGCAACCTTACCGGGTTTACGCCAAGCAATTTCATTCTCGGCTTCGCTCAGTTGGACGAACGGCCCATCATCATAGGTGGCGAAGATTTTACCATTGGCGGCGGTTCGCCTACCGTCGCCGGATTGAGAAAGTCAATTTATACCGAGCAACTGGCTTGCCGATACAAATTGCCTCTGGTGCGCTTGCATGAAGGCGGCGGTGGCTCTGTTGTCGGCGCAGCTGGCAAAACGGCTGGCAGTGGCCCTGTAGGAACTTCCGTTGCGGAGCCGCCACGCTTCAAATCGGTGGCTGAGGCCATGGCCATGGTGCCCATCGCCTCAGCCGCCATGGGACCTGTTGCGGGCCTTCCAGCGGCACGGCTAGTGGCCTCTCACTTCGTCACGATGAGCCGGGCCACTGCACAAATTCTGATCGCCGGGCCGGCCGTGGTAAAACGTGCCTTGGGTTTTGACCTGACCAAGGAGGAACTAGGTGGCGCCGACGTGCATGCCGCCAATGGGGTCGTGGATGCCGTAGCGAAAGATGAAGCGGAGGCTTTGGAACAAATCCGAACGTTTCTGAGCTACATGCCACAGAATGTTTGGGAGTTGG
>CAJWZI010000486.1 GCA_913049615.1 uncultured Alphaproteobacteria bacterium
CCGGTTGTGGGCATATCTGTTGCCGGGATTGCCCAAACCTACCAATAACAGCATGTCGCTTTCTCCAAGGCTTGGCTTGATCCAGCGGCGGGATTACTCCTCACTGTCCTCCTCAGTCGGACTTTCAGCCGCGGCTTCGTCTATCTCAGCGCCTTCCATCACTTCGCCTTCTTCGCCTTCTATATCCTCTTCATCGACAGGTTCGACATGAATAGTTGGCGCGGCAACTGTCACGATGGTGAAGTCACGGTCGGTGATGGTAGAGGCCACGCCTTTGGGCAGGCTCACCGACGAGATGTGGATGGAATCGCCGATTTCCGAACCCGCCAGGTCCACCTCAATGGATTGGGGAATGGCACTGGCCTTGCATCGAACCTCTATCTGATGGCGCACAATGTTCAATACGCCACCCTGTTTCAGTCCTTCGCTTTCTTCTTCGTTCAGGAAGACGACGGGAACGTCAATATTGATTTCCGTGGTGTCTGACAGCCGCAGGAAATCGACGTGTAATGGTGCATCAGTCACCACGTCCAACTGAACGTCCCGCGGCAAAACTTGTTGCTTTTTGTCACCTACCTGCAGCTCGTACAGAGTGTTGAATAGACCTGGCTGCTGCAGTAGCTTATCCATCTGTTTGCGGTCGACTGTAACCGGCTGAGGCGACAATTTGTCGCCATAGATGATGCCAGGAACAAAACCCGCACGCCTTGCCGCCCGGGCGAACCCCTTGCCGACTTGCTCACGTAGTTCAACTGTGATTATTTTCTCAGACATTTTCGTTCGCTCCGCTCAATGACGGCGTTGGGCTGGGGTCTTGCTTGTTCGATGCGAGCATGCGGTCTCCAGGGGTGCCAGTATGCCTACCCAATTTCAGGGTTTGAATTCGCCTCTGCCGTTGAAAGCCGCCCATATACGCCCTATAGGCGGAAAACTCAAACCCTTTGGTGGCGTATTATTGAGCTATTCGAATAGGGAGGAAACTGACGTTTCCTCTGAAATTCTACGGACCGCCTCACCCAGCAATTGCGCAATGGGGATAGAGTGGATGTTATGCGCCAAGCGCATGGCCTCCGTCGCAGCAATCGAATCGGTGACGGACAGATGTTCCAGTGCTGATGCCGTCACCCGCGCCACGGCGCCGCCGGACAGGACACCATGAGTGACATAAGCGAACACCTTTTTGGCGCCTTGGTCCTTCAAGGCGTCGGCGGCATTGCATAGTGTACCGGCGGAATCGACAATATCATCAACCAGCACACAAGTCCGCCCCTCGACGTCGCCGATAATGTTCATGACTTCGGACATCCCGGCCCGTTCCCGCCGTTTATCGATGATTGCCAGGTCTGCAGAAAGGCGTTTGGCTAGGGCCCGGGTACGGACCACACCGCCAACATCGGGGGAGACCATGACTAGGTTCTCATCTCCGTAATTCGCGGCAATTTCCCGCGTGAATACAGGGCCAGCAAACAAATTATCCGTGGGAATATCGAAAAATCCTTGAATTTGGCCAGCATGCAAATCCAAAGTCAGTACCCTGTCGGCACCTGCCGTGGTGATCAGGTTAGCCACCAATTTGGCCGAAATGGGTGTGCGGGGCCCCGGTTTCCGGTCCTGGCGCGCATAGCCGAAATAAGGCAGTACGGCGGTGATACGCCGGGCCGAGGCACGGCGAAGGGCATCGATACAGACCAGCAACTCCATTAGGTTATCATTGGCAGGCGATGACGTGGACTGGATGATAAAGACATCCTCTCCACGTACATTCTCATGGATTTCCACGAACACTTCCATATCGGAAAACCGCCGTACATCCGCGCTGGTCAGCGGCGTTTCTAGATAGGCGGCTATAGCTTCGGACAAGGGGCGGTTACTGTTTCCCGAGAGCAATTTCATGGCGCTTGGCGACCTCCCACCGAACAAAATACGCTTTCAGCAGATATCTATGGTGTGGACAGACTGGAGTCATAATCAATCGGCGCTCCGGCTGCAAATGGATAGATGATCCGGCAACCTAACGATGCTTGAACTGCGCCGTACGCTTCTCCATGAACGCTGCCATGCCTTCCGATTTATCTTCCGTGGAGAAGGTGGAATGGAACAATCTACGTTCGAATCGGACACCTTCTGTCAAGGTGGTTTCATATGCTCGGTTGACACATTCCTTCGCGATCATCAGCACCGGCTGGGACAGCTTGCAAATTTTCTCGGCCACCGCGACAGCCTCGTCCAGTAGTTCGACCAACGGCACCACGCGGCTAGCC
>CAJWZI010000487.1 GCA_913049615.1 uncultured Alphaproteobacteria bacterium
TGGTGTTCTGGACGGAATTCCATCCAGTCACTTAACGGCCACATTGTTGGATTCTATCCAAGTGGCTAAAAGCCATCTGGCCGTCCGCTAATGACAGCGCTCTCGAGATCAACATCTTGCCGAGACGTGGCACCGTTGTGTCATCGCCTCACCCAGATGTGATACAGGATGTTCTGGTACGGTTAGCTTAGGTGCTGTTCGAATAATTCCATAGTACGGGCCCGAGCTTGGGTGGCTGCGGCTTCGTTAAATTGGCCGCGATGATCGCAGTTGAAGCCGTGGTCGGCGTCGTAGATATGCACCACCGCATCTGGGTGTGCTTCTCCAATGGTCTTGACGTTCTCCAGCGGAATGCCGGCGTCGTGTTCGCCAAAATGCATTAACAGGGGGCAGCCTGCTTTTTCATCGATGTAGGGCATGATCTGTCCGCCGTAATAGACGACGGAAGCCTGGACCGGTAGCCGCGCACTACACAGATAGGAAATACTGCCGCCCCAGCAATAGCCCACAGTGCCAACCTTAAGGCTTTCACCCTTCATGACATCAATCACTGCCTGGATATCCTTCATACACAGATCCCAGTGAAAGGCCTGTATGATGTCCCTGCCTGCGGCTATATCGTCTGGGGTATAGCCCAATTGGCAATTCTTAGATTCCGACCGGTCAAACAGGGCTGGTGCAATTGCGACATAGCCATCAGCGGCAAAACCATCGCAAACCTGACGAATATGCTCATTAACGCCGAAGATCTCTTGAATGACGACGATGCCACCCTTGGCCTCGGAGTCAGGATCGGCGCGATAGGCACCAAAACTGTGGTTGTCATCGGTGGCAAGTGTCAGGTTCGTTCCCATTGTGCTTTCTTCCTGCATGGTCGTGATTGCTGTTGCTTGAACCCAGTATGACACGTCTGGCACGTGGCGTCAGTATCGTGACATGTCATTTTAGAATGTTTGGGAAATCCATAGCGTTTGATTATTTCCGTCTTCGCTGACTTGATCGGTTGCGCGTACCAGCGTCTCAATTTCGTTCTATTGGGCCTCGAAACCGCACCAAATACTAGAGCAAGTTCGGGCTAGTCTGTTGTTGGCACAGGCCGGCGCAAGACCCAATTTATAGCCGTCAATTCCATCACCGCTTCGCCGGACTGATTGCTGATCTGAATTTTAGACCGGACAACGCCCAGGCATGGTTTCAGGCGTGAAGGGTCGGCGGACAGCACCTCGGTCCGGGCAGAGAGTACGTCGCCGGGACGGACAGGTTGCAGCCACTTCAGATCGTCAAGCCCGGGAGCGCCCATGCCATGGGGTTGGCATTCATCGACACCGGCGTCACAAGCCATGCGCATGAATATCGAGCAGACATGCCAGCCGGAAGCGATCAGACCGCCGTATATACTGTCCCTGGCCGCTTCCGCATCGGTGTGGAAGGGTTGGTTGTCGTATCGCATGGCGAATGAGATTATCTCTACCTCGCTCACCTGGTAATGACCAAAGATTTCGACCGAACCCACTACGATGTCTTCCAGATGCTTCATGAGACGTCGTTGACTGCTTTGACGGGTCGGCGACCGTACATGCCCACTCCATCCATCTGAGCCACCTTGGAGCGGACCTGGTTAAAAATCTCGGTGCGCAAGGTAACAATGCCCATCGGTCGGCTGTTCGAGGCGCGCATTGCCATCACCGTGCTACGTCCCGATAGCACATCGCCGGGCCGCACCGGGACGAACCAACGGACACGATTAATGCCGGGCGAACCCAGGCTGACCAAGCCTTGGGCTTTGAAGCTGTTGGTCAATAGGCCCATCGCCATTGCGTTGACGTGCCAACTTGACGCTGTCAACGATCCGAAATAGCTCTCCTTCGCCGCCACGGCTTCGCAATGGCAGGGCATCGGGTCATAGTGTGCGGCGAAGGCCATTATTTCGTTCTCGTCGACTGGGCGTTCGCCGAGGTCCCATACTTCGCCCAGCTCAATATCCTCGAAATACCTCATGTTAATCCTCTATCATGGCCATAACTGTGTGCAAAGCTTGGTGAGTGATATGTAGACGTTGGTTTCCTTGCTGCATAGAAAGGAAGGGATGAACCGGGAGGTGTTCAACCGCCACCGGTGGAAACAACACGGCTCCTTCATGGAAAAATCTTGGCCACCTTTGGCGACCGCAAATTTTGGCAATAGCTTATATTGTTCCGCTCAAATTCAGGGCTGGATCAATCAATCCCGCACGGGACCCACGAATTACGA
>CAJWZI010000488.1 GCA_913049615.1 uncultured Alphaproteobacteria bacterium
TAGGGCTCGGCCAGTCGAACCCACAGTACCAGCCAAGCAATTTCGGGTGCGGTCGCGAAGGCGTTGAGAATACTCCAACAGACGCAATTCCTCGGCGACGTCGACACGGACATTACTGTCTGTGCCGATAGCAATTCGGCCGCCGTTACCAACAAAATCTATGGCGCCGAAAATGCCGTCTCCCAGATTAGCTTCAGTGATTGGGCAGAGGCCAACGACCGCCCCGCTTGCCGCCAAACGCCGGTTCTCGGCTGGCGTCATGTGGGTTGCATGAATGAGACACCAGTGGCCGTCAACAGAAGTGTTGTCAAGAAGCCATTCGACGGGGCGAGCGCCGCACCAGATGAGGCACTCGTCGACCTCCTTAATCTGCTCAGCAACATGAATATGAACCCGATCGGTTTCGGCAATGGCCAAGACTTCAGTGAGGAGATCTGGCGTCACAGCGCGCAGCGAATGGGGCGCCACGCCAACCGCATAATCCGGAATTTTTCCAACAATTTGGCGCACGCGCTCAAGCAGTCGCAGATAAGACTCAGGTGTCGTGTAAAACCGGCGTTGTGATTCCTCGATGGAGGCTCCGCCAAAACCTCCGCAGGAATAAAACACAGGAAGCAGCGTTAAACCGATGCCCGTCTCGACCGCAGCCTCGACAATTGCCGACGACATAGTGCCCGGATCGTCGTATGGCAAGCCGTCAGCTGCATGGTGGAGGTAGTGAAATTCCGCCACGGCAGTAAATCCGGCCTCCAACATCTCGACATAGAATTGGGCCGCAATAGCAGTCAAATCATCCGGCGTCAGACGTTCGGTCAAACCGTACATCGCTTGGCGCCAGTTCAAAAAGCTGTCCCGTCCGGAACCGGGAGACTCGGTCAATCCGGCCATCGCTCCCTGGAAAGAGTGACTGTGGCAATTCGGCATACCTGGCAGCCCGATAGCACCACGAAAATCGACTCCTACACCGTCTGAACCACTCCTTACTGCACTGATCCAACCAGTGTCGTCGACCTCGACGCAGACGTTCTCAATCCAACCTTCGGGTAGCAGTGCAGTCTCAAAAAAAAGGTGCGTCATCCTGCTCCGCTTCCTACTGTATCATTCGTAAACTGCGTCCCTGACGGATACTAGGTCTACCAAACTCAGAGAAATTATCCATGACTGATAGCATCATTGTCATAGGTTCTGGAATTGTTGGGATTTGCGTGACCCTGTCTCTACTGGAAAAAGGCTTGAGAGTAGAGATGATCGATCGGCACCAGCCGGCAACGGGAGCTAGTCATTGTAATGCTGGTGTCATTTCACCATGGTCCTGTGTACCGCAATCTATGCCGGGTGTATGGCGTAGCGTGCCTAGATGGCTTTTGGATCCAGAAGGTCCAGTAGCGGTGCGATGGAAATACCTTCCCTCATTCCTACCCTGGACGTTGCGTTTTTGCGCAGCTGGCAACAAAGCGCGCCTTGCCGCCATTGCGGAGGCGATGAATGCCCTTAACCGGCCTAATATCAAACTCTATCGCCACCACCTACAGGGCACTGGTCAAGAGGCATTGATAAAAAATTCTATGTACGTCCATGTCTATCGAAACGCCGACGATGCCGACTTGTCACAACTGTCCTGGCGCATACGTGCTGAACGTGACGCCCCGCTTGAAAGGGTTGGCAAACAGGAGTTACACGAAATTGAACCGGATCTGTCCTCTGAATACCAAGGAGCAATCCTTATTAAGGATCAAGCGCGGGCTCTCGACCCTGGGCGGATCGGTAAGGTATTGGCCGAGAAGGCGCAGGGAATGGGTGCGAGCTTCCGACAGACGCAGGTCAGCGCCATTATTCCTGATGGCAAAGGCGGTTGGATTCTACAAACAAACCAGGGACCATTGGCTGCAGAAAGATTAGTTGTCGCTGCGGGTGCCTGGTCAGCGCAACTGCTAACACCACTCGGCTTCAAACTCCCGTTAGAGGCCGAACGGGGATATCACTTAGTAATTTCTAGTCCAGGCATCACCATCAATAACTCGATAATGGACACAGAAAAGAAATTTGTCGCAAGTTCCATGCTGGATGGGATTCGTTGTGCCGGCACGGCTGAATTTGCCGGTCTAGACGCCCCACCTGATTATCGAAGAGCACGGATTTTTAAGGTCCTAGCCAAACGTTTATTTCCAAAAATCAATGTCGATGATGCCGATGAATGGATGGGCACGCGACCATCGTTTCCCGACAGTCTACCTTGCATAGGCGAGGTG
>CAJWZI010000489.1 GCA_913049615.1 uncultured Alphaproteobacteria bacterium
CTCGGCGGCCCTTTATATGAAGAAACAAATTTACCTTGGCGGGTGCGGGCCGGCAGAAACGGACGCCTGATTTTGGATTCACGTCAGCCACCGCTGTTGCTTTTTCCGCCGTGTTCTTGTGACAAAGGTTGTATCGGGCCGAGGCCGTTGGCCTGTTTTGCCCGGATGTTTGGGATCATCTTTTCCTCGGCACCTAGGTCAATAGCGTGGTTCCACTGAAAACGGGCCTCCAGCTTCCGGCCAGCCCGCCAGTAGGCGTCGCCCAAATGATCGTTGATGATGGGATCTTGAGGCCGGAGTTCCACTGCACGCTCTAGATATTTTACGGCCTCCTCATAGCGCCCCAGCCGGTAAAACACCCAACCCAGGCTATCCACCACATAACCATCTTCCGGCCGCTTAGAAACAGCCTTTTCGATCATTGTCCGGGCTCGTTCTAGATTTACACCCCGATCTATCCAGGAATAGCCCAAATAGTTCAGGACCCTCGGTTCGTTGGGGTTAAGCTCCAGTGCCTTCAAAAAATCAGCCTCTGCTGCTTCCCACTGCTTTGCGCGCTCGTAGGCAACGCCACGTTCATAAAGCAGGACCCAATGGTGTTTTTGCAGTTCATCGTTTTGTACGTAAATGCGTTCGAAAACCTTGTTGTATGTCGCGATTGTTTCTTCAAACCGTTCCTGGGCCCGAAGAACTCGGGCCACGATTATCAACGCCGTCGTATCCTTCGGTTTTTCCGCTGCCATGCTTCGTAATAATGTGATGGTTTCGTCGACCCGCTCCAGACTACTCATGTTGGAGGCGATGCGAATTCGTGCGCTCCAATGGAGTGGCGAACTTGCTCGCACCTCCTTATAAATGTCTATTGCGTCCTTATAACGCTGCTCGCTCTCAAACATTTCCGCCAGCAACATCCGCGCTGGGTCCAAATCAGGTCGCAAATACAGGGCCAACTGGGAATAAATTCTGGCTGTTTCAACTCCCCGTGAACCTGAAAAGGCATAGCCGGCGGAAAGAAATGCTTCCGCTACACCTTGAGCTGCTGTCGTGATAGGCGGCCAAAGTGTTCCACCTGCCTTCAACTTCCTGAGCGCCGCGCCGATTACGGGGTTGTTGGGATTGCGCTCAAGAATTTCGTTGAACAGCGCCAAAGCATCATCTCGCTGTCCCTGACGAGATAAGAATCCGCCATAATTCAAACTAACGCGCGACGCACGCCAGGCATTGCCCTTCAAAGTTTCTTCAAAGGATTCGCGGGCCGCGGCATCAAAGCCGGAAAAGTCGCTAATTAGAGCTGAATGATAGGTCCTAAAGGGATTGAACGCCTCGCGTTTCCGCAAATGATTGAGTGCCGTCAGCGCTTCGCCGTAGCGGTCATCCGCACTATTGATCCAGGCCAGTAATAATGGCTGTAACAAGGACATGAATTTCTTGCGTTTCGTTTTTGATAAATGTTTCCGCGCTGTCGCCAGATCATTGTCACGGATTGCCTGTGACGCTAGTATTAGTCTTGCCATGGCGGCATCGCTGTGCCTGGCAATACGGCGCTGAGCTAGACTGATGGCGTCCGCAATGCGCCCCTCAGCTAGCATTAACAGCATGGTCTGATGCAACAAGGCCTGGTTGTCCGGATTGGCTGACAGGGCCACGTCGTAGAAATTTACGGCACGGCCGGAATCCATTTCATCCTGTGCCAATCGGGCGGATAAATAATGCCCTAGTGGAGATGGGGACATCGACATTGTGGCTTCTTCCTTCTTGGGAGCCACCCAATCGTGGCCGCTATCAGCGCAGCCAAATAGAAATGTCGGCAAAAAGCTTATTGCAACCCAAACCGCAATCATTCGGCCTAAACTACATATTTGGATAGTTCGGGCCACCCGTCCCCTCCGGTACTGTCCAGGTAATATTCTGGGTAGGATCCTTGATATCGCAAGTTTTGCAGTGTAAACAATTTTGCGAGTTAATTTGCAGCCGCGGATTACTGCCATCGTCATCGGTTAGAATTTCGTAGACGCCAGCCGGGCAATAGCGCTGTTCAGGCGCATCATATAACGCCAAATTATGATCTACTGGTTTAGTTGTATCCGCTAATTGTAAATGCACGGGCTGATCTTCCTCGTGGTTGGTATTAGAAATGAACAACGAGGATGGTAGGTCAAAGCTGAAAATTCCATCGGGCTTGGGGTAATCAATGGGTTTGCATTGGTCCTTAGATTTTAAACTTTCGTGATCCACATGAGGATGACGT
>CAJWZI010000490.1 GCA_913049615.1 uncultured Alphaproteobacteria bacterium
TTCGGGCGCGTCCAGGCATAAGTCGCAATGACCGCATGGCTGGCGCTCCTCACCGAAATAGGCCAGTAGTGTCTGCCGTCGGCAGGTAGGCGCCTCGCAGTAGGCCAGCAGAGCATCCAGGCGCTTATGTTCCTGGCGGCGGCGGTCATCGTTGCCGCCCTCGTCCTCGATGAACATGCGGCGCAGGCGGATATCCCCTAGGCCATAAAGCATCAAGGCTTCCGCCAGCACGCCGTCGCGGCCGGCGCGGCCAAATTCCTGATAATAGGCCTCCATGCTGCTAGGCAGGTCAATGTGTAGGACGAAGCGGACATCAGGTTTGTCGATGCCCATGCCAAAGGCAATTGTGGCTACCATGACCACGCCATCTTCTGCCATGAAGCGGTCCTGATTGCGCTCTCGTTGCCAGGATTCTATGCCTGCATGGTAGGGCAGGGCGGGTATTCCTTCGGCGACAAGATAGGTGGCGGTTTCTTCCGTTTTTTTGCGCGAGAGGCAGTAGATGATGCCGCTTTTTCCCTTATGTCGTGACAGGAAGGCCAGCATCTGAGATTTCCAATCCTGCTTGAAGGCCACGCCCAAGCGGATATTGGGCCGGTCGAAACCCTGGACAAAGATGCTAGCGTTGCCACCCAATAGCTTGTCGACGATATCCCTGCGGGTAACAGCGTCCGCCGTGGCAGTCAGCGCGACGATGGGGGTGTTTGGAAACAACTTCCGCAACCTGGATAGACTGGCATATTCGGGCCGGAAAGCTGGGCCCCATTGGGAGATGCAATGGGCCTCATCCACAGCGAAAAGGGATATAGGTAGGCTGGAAATAGCGGCCAACATGGGTTCGGTCATCAGCCGTTCAGGCGATAAATACAGTATCGAGACTTGGCCCGCAGCGACCCGGCGCCAGATCTCCACATTCTCGAGCCGTTCCTTACCCGAATTGATGGCCTCAGCGCAAACGCCTGCTAGTTGCAGAGCGGCGACTTGGTCCTGCATCAAGGCGATTAGAGGTGAAACGACGATAGTCAAACCGTCCAGTGCTAGCGCCGGTACTTGAAAGCACAAGGATTTGCCCGCCCCTGTGGGCATTACCGCCAAAGCACTGCGGCCGTCCAAAAGGGTATCGATGACCTCGGCCTGACCAGGCCGGAACCAGGAAAATCCGAATACCTCGCTTAAGATGCGAAATTTTTTTTCATCCGCTTTAAAACTAGGTGCATTCATTTCAGCTTATGCCGTCTTTGCCGGCGCCGCAGACGAGCACGGTACAAACTGCTCCCTCGTCAGGTGAAAAAACTTCCGACTGCAGGGCAGCAATGGAGGCTGCGGCGGAGAGTTCTACGCCGATGCCGAATTCTTGCCACAGCCAGCGAGCTGCTTGCCGCATCTGCTCGTCGGTCACCAAAACGATTTCATCCACGTTCTTCTGGATAAGTGCCAGATTGATCTCTTCGCTGCGCCGTGGCGCTAGGGTGTTAGCTTCTGTGTGTATTGTCGGCAACTCCACCAGCTCTCCGGCGGCAACGCTTTCCCGCAAGGTGGGTGCGCCTGTCGGTTCCACTCCGATTACTTTGATATCGGGCTTCAAGGCTTTAGCCGCCATGGCCGTGCCGGATATCAAGCCACCGCCGCCAATGGACGCGAACAATATATCCGTGTCCGGTGCGTCGTTCAGAACTTCCAGACTGATCGTGCCCTGACCGGCGATAACCTCTCGGTCGGCGAACGGATGGATGTAGGTTTTTCCGTCACTCTCCGCTACGGCAACGGCCTCGCGGTTGGCATCATCCCAAACGTCGCCGTGGAACCGCACCTCTGCACCCCAGCGCCTCAATTGGTCGGCCTTTGTGGGCGGGGTGTTACCAGGCAGATATATGGTGACCGGTACGCCGGCCGCGTGCCCGGCATAGGCAACACCCAAACCGTGATTACCGCCGGATGCAGTAATTAAGCCCCGTCCCTTTGTCTCGTCATTCAGTGTCGTCAGTTTACTCATGGCGCCCCGCGCCTTGAAGGAGCCGGAAACTTGTAAGCATTCTAGCTTCAGATTTAATGGTAAATTGCCTGGCAGAGCATCACGGCACAATGCGGCGGAAATTTGTGGTGTGCGGCGCACTAAACCTGCAATGCGATCGGCAGCAGCCCGGACATCATTGAGACTTGGCAAACTCATGAACTCAGTTGTCCTCGGGAAATTCCGCGTAGATTTCGGTTTCCGCCTTTTTCTGCCGCTGAATCAAAGCGGTGAC
>CAJWZI010000491.1 GCA_913049615.1 uncultured Alphaproteobacteria bacterium
CCCGGGTGGCTACATACGGATCATCAGAGCCAATTTCCGCTATGGTGATTGCGCGCCCCTGGCATATATCGAATTTGTTGACCGTGACGTGGACGCCAAGGGTCTAGATTCTGGCCCCATCGTGTTGGACGAAGAAGATGAGGACGAAGCCGCTTGAGTGTCAAGGTTTGCCGGGCGGCGGAATAAGTATACACCGGGGCAGCCTTTGGGCTGCCCCAGTTGTTTTTGCGTCTTGTACTGTGGACCGATTTGCGTAAGGAGATAGTTGTATCGTGAATAGGTTTGCCCCAACGCTGCTGATCTTTGGAATGTTTGGGTTGGTTTTGTCTACACCTGCGGAGGCAATTGCAAAGCTTACCCCAGAAAGCAAGGCGCAGATGCAACTATCATTCGCGCCGCTAGTGAAGCAGGCCGCTCCGGCCGTGGTCAACATATACACCCGCCGTGTGGTAGAGCAGGTCTTGCGCTCGCCATTGTTCGATGATCCGTTTTTTCGCCGCTTTTTTGGCGAGCGTTTTGGCAACCCTGGACGCAAGAGACAACAGAAGCAAAACTCGCTCGGTTCCGGCGTGCTTTTGACGGCAGACGGCATGATCGTCACCAACCATCATGTAATCCATGGTGCCGATGAGATTACGGTTGCCCTATCGGATCGCCGGGAGTTCGATGCAACACTAGTACTGGATGACGAACGCACTGACCTGGCAGTGCTAAGTATTGATGCGGACGGTGAAAGGCTGCCATTTCTAGAATTGCGGGATTCCGATAGCCTGGAGGTCGGAGATCTAGTTTTGGCCATCGGTAACCCTTTCAATGTGGGACAGACGGTGACCTCGGGTATTGTTTCGGCTCTGGCGCGCACGGGAATTGGCGTTTCGGATTTCCAGTTTTTTATTCAGACGGATGCGGCCATCAATCCAGGTAATTCCGGCGGCGCCCTGATTTCTATGGATGGTCGACTGGTGGGTATCAACTCAGCCATCTATTCAAAAACCGGTGGCTCTCATGGTATTGGCTTTGCAGTACCCTCCGCTATGGTGCGAGCTGTGTTGGCTAGTGCTAAGGCCGGCTTGTCTCATGTGAAACGCCCGTGGTTGGGGGCTTCAACACAAGCGGTGACGGCTGATATTGCCACCTCCATTGGCATGAAGCGTCCCAGGGGTGTTATGGTCCGATCCGTATTTCCTGACGGGCCGGCAGATCGCGCCGGTGTCGTGGTGGGCGATGTGGTCTTAGCGGTGGATGGCCATGACATTTCTTCGCCGACGGCACTGAATTTCCGTCTAGGCACCCGAATGATCGGTGAAAAGGCGCCATTCTCAATTTTGCGGAACGGCAGCCTAAGAAATTTTACTTTGAAGCTCGTAGCTGCACCGGAGAGACCGGCAAGGAATTTGACCAAATTGACGGGTCGGCAACCTCTGGCCAATGCCACCGTGGCCAATCTGTCGCCGGCGTTGGCAGAGGAATTAGGTCAGGATACTTTAGACCGTGGCGTCATCGTCATGCAGGTAGACAGGCAAACTCCCGCACGGCGCTATCTTCGCCCCGGAGATAAAATTCTGCAGGTCAACCGTGATCGTATAGGGTTGGTAAAGGACCTGATCAAGTCCTTGAAGAAGTCAGTCGATGAATGGCAGATCACAATGCAGAGAGGAAACAAAGTACGAACCATCCGGTTTGGACTATGAGTACTCTGTTCGAAGCCGCTGGCATGGATCAGGGCCCCTTGCGGCCGCTAGCGGAGCGCCTGCGACCTAATAATCTTGATCAGGTGATCGGCCAGGATCATCTGTTGGCAGATGATGGCGCGATCCAACGCATGTTGGCCGGGTGCCGGTTAGCCTCTCTAGTCTTGTGGGGCCCGCCCGGGAGCGGTAAGACTACCATCGCGAGACTGTTGGCAACCCAAGTGGGGCTGCATTTCGTGCAACTGTCGGCGGTTTTTTCCGGTGTCGCGGACCTGCGTAAAGTGTTTACCGCCGCTAGCAAGCAGCGGGTTAGCGGACAAGGCACCCTGTTATTCGTGGATGAAATCCATCGGTTTAACCGATCGCAACAGGATGGATTTCTACCGTATGTCGAGGACGGCACCATAATCTTGGTGGGCGCTACCACCGAAAACCCCTCATTCGAATTGAATGCAGCCCTGTTGTCCCGTTGCCAGGTACTGGTTCTGAAACGCTTGGACGAGGACGCATTAGAAGAACTTTTGCGTAGGGCCGAAACCGCATACGGCCGC
>CAJWZI010000492.1 GCA_913049615.1 uncultured Alphaproteobacteria bacterium
CTTCTGCCATGGAGATCGCCAAGTGCTCCGGTGCGATGCGGTCTACCAATTCCACGGCCTCTCCCCAGTTCCGCACGATGATGACACAACTGAACCGGTTCCAGCTTTCTGTCGCGATGTCGGCTTTTGGCAAATGGCGAAGCTGTTCGGAAACCGATTCCATGACTTGATCAGCGAAGGACTCGTCATCGGTTATGAGAATGGATTGAGCAGCAGTGTCATGCTCTGCCTGGGATAAAAGGTCTGCTGCGATCCAATCAGGTTTGTTCCCGTTGTCAGCTAGAACTAAGATTTCCGACGGACCGGCAATCATTTCAATTCCGACGGTGCCAAAGACCTGCCGTTTTGCCGTGGCTACATAGACATTTCCTGGCCCGACAATCTTGTCCACGGGTGGGATTGTACCGGTGCCGAAAGCTAGGGCGCCGATTGCCTGTGCACCGCCAATTCGGTAGATCTCATCCACACCTACGATTTTCGCTGCCGCCAGGACAAGCGGATTCAGATGACCATTAGGTGCGGGCACCGCCATGGCCAGTCGCGGCACGCCTGCAACCTTGGCCGGAATTGCATTCATTAACACCGAGGATGGATAGGATGCCAAACCACCCGGGACATATAGCCCCACAGCTGCAATGGCGGTCCAACGGTGCCCCAGTTGATTGCCCGACGCATCGAAATAACGGTCATCGGTGGGCAATTGCCGATCGTGATAAGCAGTAATCCGCTCGTGAGCATGACGAAGGGCTCGAATTTGCTCCTTAGGCACAAGGTCCATCGCCTGGTCAAGTTCCGCCGCAGACAGGCGAAGATCACCCGCGTTGTAATCTACCTGATCAAAACGACGCGTGTATTCCAAAACGGCTTCGTCGCCACGCTGGCGGACCTGTCGAAGAATTTTAGCCACCTGTTTTTCGACGTCAACGGACGCCTCGCGTTTCTCAACCAAAAAGTCGGAGAATATTTCAGGAAACGCACGATCCGAAACATGTAGCTTACGCGGCATCAATGGCCCTCCGAAACCGGTCGACCCATTCCGACAGAAGTGCGGGCTGGGTTTTGGCGGCAGCGCGGTTGATGATCAGTCGTGAGGTGACTTCTGCGATCCGCTCAACCTCCACCAGACCATTGGCACGTAACGTTTCTCCGCTGCTAACTAGATCGACAATGCGTTGGCAAAGGCCAAGACTTGGCGCCAATTCCATGGCGCCGTTCAAATGAATGCATTCTGCCTGCACGCCTCGTGCCGCAAAGTGCCGGCGGGTTAATTTAGGATATTTCGTCGCTACCCGAATATGGCTCCATTGACCAGGGTCATCCTCAACCGACATTTCCGTCGGTTCCGCCACGGCCATATGGCATCGTCCTATTCCCAAATCCAGGGGAATGTAGATTTCGGGATACTTGAACTCCATTAATACGTCATTGCCCGCGATACCGATCTGTGCCGCGCCGAAGGCAACGAAAGTGGCAACATCAAAACTACGGACGCGGACGATTTCAAGGCCGGGGACATTCGTCGAAAACCGTAACAGCCGGGAATCGGGATCGTAGAACCCAACTTCTGGCTCAATACCAGCATGCCGCAGTAAGGGCACTGCCTCCTTCAGGATACGGCCCTTTGGCAGGGCAATGACAATATTCTGTGACACTTCTATTTCCTAACCCTGCAAACCATGATCGGGAAGGCTGGGGGTCGGCCAACCTTGATCGAGATCGCTGAGATGGCAATTCACTACCTCCGCTTCGAGAGCAACCGCGCCACCGCCCGCAAAGTGCAGTTTCAGGCAGACACCGTGTTGGCCTTCTTCTGAAGTAATGGCTAACAGTGGTAACAGGCCCTTGCCATCCGACATCTCGATACCCTGTGTACGCACTCGAAATACGTCGTCGAAATGCACGCCACAACGAATACGCTCACCGCCCTCCTTTCCCATCTTGTTAGCCAATTCCCAGCGAAATCGGGTTAACACCAAGGCAAAACGGCGCAGACGGGGGATGTAGGTCATATCTTCAATTCGCGCGATGGCATCCTGTAGGCACGACGAGATGACGGGGATATCGTCCGTCTTCTCCGCCCGCAGACGTAACCGTGCATTAACCGTCACCAGTTCTCTCCTACCTAATCGGTCAATCGCTGAATATCAGCGCCGCAGCCGGAAAGTTTCTCTTCCAGACGCTCATATCCACGATCCAAATGGTAAACACGATTAATAATAGTTTCTCCTTGC
>CAJWZI010000493.1 GCA_913049615.1 uncultured Alphaproteobacteria bacterium
CACGATTATGTTCGCTGATAGCGCCCAGCGGCATCTCCTCGATAAAGCTGAAACAGAAGCCTTGGCGGAAGCCTTAAAGGGCGCTCATGGCTTGCTGGATGCTTCCATGAAGGTGCGTATTGACGACGATATGATCGCCGCCGCGCCCGATCTTCAAGTGATTTCTTGCGCCACAACGGGTTCGGATCATATCGCTCGTGGCGAGGTTGGGGCGCGGGGTATTAATCTACATACCCTGCGCGAGGATGGCGATCTGTTGTTAGGCATCACGCCGGCGGCGGAATTGAGCTGGGCCCTAGTTCTAGCCTGCGCTCGCCGTCTACCTGCCGCCGCCGCCCACACCAGGGATGGTCTATGGATGCGGGAGGAATTTCCCGGCATCATGTTAAATGGCCGCATTTTAGGCCTGATCGGATGTGGCCGCCTGGGCCAATGGATGTCGCGTTATGGCACGGCCTTTGGCATGAAGGTGCTAGGGTTTGACCCCCATGTGGACCCCTGGCCCGAAAGCATCGAAAAGACGACCTTGCCGGATCTGGTGGCGAATTCCGATGTGATTTCCGTGCATGTGCATCTGAGCGACGAGACTCGTGGCCTCCTTTCGGGGAAAATGCTAGCCACCATCAAACCTGGCGCTATTGTGGTGAATACCTCTCGTGGTGCGATTATTGATGAGGCGGCCCTACTGGCTGGCTTAAAATGCGGCCGTATCGGTGCTGCCGGTGTCGACGTCCTAGATGGTGAGCCCGATATTGATCAACACCCTCTAGTGGTCTACAGCCGTGACCATGACAACATGATTGTCACGCCTCATATCGGTGGATTCAGCCCCGATGCGGTACGCTTGGTCTGTCGCCGGGCGGCCGAAAAGATCGTAACTCAACTAGGGATCTAGGGATGGCCATCGCGGCATTCGCTCGGGCGGCGGCAAGAAAATCAAACCATGCTTTTGGTGTGCCGGGGTCCGGCCAGAGCCTGGAGTTGATCCAGGCCCTGGGCGACCATAGCGTGGCATTCCATTCTGTGTATCACGAAGGCGCGGCTGCTATCATGGCTGGCACGGTCGGGCAGTTGTCCGGCGGCACCGCCCTAGCCATCGCCATCAAGGGACCTGGCCTGGCCAACATGGTTGCCGGCATGGCGGCATGTACCTACGAAAATTTGCCCATTCTTGCGGTAAGTGAAGCCTACGGCCCTGGAGTACCACTGGCTAAGGCGCACAAGCGTCTGGATCAAGGGGCCCTGACGGCTGCCGTTGCGAAAGGCCGGCGCTATTTGGCTGCTGAAGGACCCGGATACGATGATTTGGCAGCTTGGACGAAAGCAGAAACCCCCGGCCCGGTATTCGTTGAACTGGCCGGCGCCGTCTCGACCGAAAAACCTGTGCCCAAAATACAGTCGAATGCTGACACAGGCGATGTTTTGGATAGTATAAATGGATCTCAGCGGCCTGCGATCATCGCTGGCACCTATGCCCTGCGAGCCGGGCTTTCGCCGATCTTGAACCGCATGCAGATTCCGGTCTTTTCGACCGCCGCCGCCAAGGGTGCGGTGCATGAGGGACTGCCTCATGCTGCCGGCGTGTATACCGGCATAGGTCTGAGTTTGACGCCGGAATTTGACTTAGTGAACCAGGCGGATCTTGTCGTGGGCATTGGGCTGCGCGCCAGCGAGGTATTGGCGGCGGCTCCATTCTCATGCGGCGCGGTAAATCTTGATCCCGTGAATGCGCCGGGAATGGACGGCTTCGCCTTTGACGGCATTGCTCGCGACCCAGGTCAGGCGCTTGAGGCGTTGACACAAAAAGCATGGGGAGTAGAGGAAGTAGTGAAGGTGACTGCCCACCTTCGCCAGCACTTGTTGAGTCCAAGTACCTATCTCCCCGCCCATGCCTTTGACGCAGTGGCTAGAGCCTTTGTAAACGGCGTGCGCATGGTGATTGATACTGGTTACTTCTGTACCATTGGAGAACATTTCTGGCAGGCGTCTAAGGGGGATTGGTACTTATCCTCAGGCTCCGGCCGCTACATGGGTATAGGTCTGCCACAGGCTATCGCCGCGGCGATCCAGGACCCATCAGTTCCGACAGTTCTGGCCGTGGGAGATGGCGGCATTGCCCCGTTCGTGGGCGAGGCGCATTTGGCCGGACGTTTGAATTTACCCTTATTAGTACTGCATATGTCTGACGGCGGCTATGGTTCTGTCCGTACCCGTGCCA
>CAJWZI010000494.1 GCA_913049615.1 uncultured Alphaproteobacteria bacterium
CCAGCCGTGAATTCCGATCCGCGGCGCAATTTTCATCACGTGGCACAAAAGCGCCGTTTGCGGGAAGACAAACGGTTTGTCACCGGCGCCGCTAAATACGTGCAGGACATCGTTCTGCCCAACACAGCGCACGCCGCCGTCCTGCCTTCGCCCTATCCCAGGGCCCGTATTTTGTCCATCGATACCAAGGCGGCCGAGACCCTGCCTGGAGTGCATGCGGTGTTGACCGGGGCGCAACTAACCCAAGACTGCAATCCGATCCGCCTGGGTCTGAAACTGCCGGAGGTGAAGTGGTATCCATTGGCGGTGGATCTCACCCGCTATGTTGGAGAATGGGTCGCAATCGTAGCCGCCGAGGATGCCTATATTGCAGAGGACGCCCTGGAATTAATCGAGATAGAATATGAGCCCCTGGAAGCGGTGGTCGATCCAGAAGCAGCGTTTACGGACACCGAGCATTTGGTCCATCCCGGTCACGGCAGCAACGTACTCTACCACGGCAATTTCCTGTGGGGGCCGGTAGAGGAGGATTTTGCAAAAGCTGATGACAGCCTTAGTCTGCGAACCCGCTGGGGCCGCAGCGCTACGGTGCCTATCGAGACCTTCGGTGTGCTGGCAAGCTGGAACGAGGGGACAGAAATCCTTGACGTCTGGGCATCCATCCAGATGCCCAATTATGTCGAACTGATGGCCAGCACCCTGGGCTATCCCCTGAACAGCATCCGCCTGAACCAAGACGTTGATGTCGGCGGTAGCTATGGCGTCAAGCGCGGCATCAAGCAGAGCGTTCTAGCTGGCTTTCTCTCACGCAAACTACGCCGGCCTGTGCGCCTGATCGAGGACCGCCTGTCTAACATGGCGGGGGGCGATGCCCAAGGACCCGATCGCATCTTCGACACCGAGGTAGCCTTCAATAAAGATGGCGTCATACGCTCAATCAAGATCCGCGCCTTGGACGACGCCGGCGCCTATCCGGGCCGGGGGCCGTTTCAGTTGGCCAAGCCTATCGGCGCCCTGGTCGGCCCTTATCGCATAAATTCCGTCAAATACGAGGCCATTTCCGTCTGCACCAACAAATCCGGACAGGTGCCCGTACGCGGTTTTGGACAAGCACCCACGAACTACATGATCGAAATGACGGTTGACGCAGTCGCCCGACATCTGAACTTGGATCGCCTCGACATACGCCGTCGCAACTTGATTAAGGCTCACGAGTTTCCCTATCTTATCCCGACGGGCAGCAATTACGACAGCGGTGACTATCATACGGTACTGCAAAAGGGATTAGACCTAGCCGGATATGACGGTCTGTTACGCCGAAGGGATCAGGCTCGGATGGAAGGCCGCCTGGCGGGCATCGGGATTGTAACAAATTTGGAACCCGGGGGCGGCAACAACATTTTTGAATATCTGATGGAACCTTCAGCAGAGATCACCACCTTCATGGAAGGGTGCGAAGTGCGGGTGGACCCGCAGGGCAATGTCACCGGCATCATGGGCACGACCACTTCAGGCCAGGGTCATGAGACCATGTTCGCTACCGTATTGGGTGAAGAACTGGGTTTCGACCCTGACGATATCCGTATCGTCCATGGCGACAGCCTTTCGGCCCTGCCCACGCGCAGCCCGGTTGCCTCCCGCATGGCGATCATGCTGGGTGGCGCGGCAACGGGCGCAGCGGGCAGAATCAAGGACCGCGCGCTGGCCATCGCGGCTCACAATCTGGGCCGGGCGACGGCAGATTTAGAGTATTCATCCGGTACGGTTTTTGACCGCAACGATCCGTCCCACAAACTGACCTGGGAGGAGATCTGCTTCATCGCCTACCGCGCCTATCACAAATTACCCGAGGACATGGAACCAGGCTTTCAGGCCCAATACGTATTTCAGGTGCCGGGCGGTGGCAAACTACCCGACGAAAATGACCGAGTTGAAATCTATCCGTGTTTCTCCTTCCAGGCGCACATACCTTATGTGGAAATTGATCCGGGCACCGGCCGTGTAACGGTCCAGGACTATGCCATCGCCCATGACTGCGGCACGGTGATAAATCCGGACATTGTTCGTGGCATGGTAATCGGCGGCCTGGCCCATGGAATTGGCGCGGCACTGTACGAGAAATTTAGCTATGACGAGACCGGACAGTTTCTCTCCGCTACCTTTGCCGATTACCTCATGCCCTCGGTGCACGAAATTCCGGGTGTGAAAGATG
>CAJWZI010000495.1 GCA_913049615.1 uncultured Alphaproteobacteria bacterium
CTGCAAAGGGCTAAACAGAACAAATTTCCACGTCTCCAAGCAGCCGAACCAGGGTCGATCCTCGTTTATTCCACCGGTACAAATATGCAGTGACGGATTTGTTCATCAACAGCCTTGGACATATGGCCGTCGCCAGAAGTGTCCTCTACTAGGATCACCTCGCCGGCGGCGATTATACGGGCTTCTCCGTCCGAGGCGGTGATCTCCACGCCAGCGTCGAGATTGATGATATATTGCCGCCGGGGTGCGGGATGCCAGTTCAGCTGGTAATCAGGTTGCACTTGTCGGAAAATTATGCCCGTGGCCGGCAGGCGCTCGGACAGTTTGCCGCCTCTCCCCTCACTAACCCATTCCACTTCAATATCTCGGAAATGTGATTGGCCATTCTCGTCTTCGTACAGATTGTGAATGCGCATGGCACTCTCCTCAATTGCAGTTTTAAGCCTTTTGTCCAACAACCCATGATTTCCGGGCCACCCGCTGTGATGCCATGCATGCCTTTGGCCAGGGCGCCCTGTACTCGGGCGGGCACGGTGCCTCAATCCAGTCGGCCGCGGGCATCGAATAACGCATACAGCATGGGATATACGCCATCAATTTTATCCACGCTTACTTCGACCCTCCAAATTTTCCGCCAATACTTTTAAACCTGGCTTAAAGGCCCATTGCCGGCGGCGGATGGTCAAGCCATGGCAGGCGAACAATTTCCGCAAATTGCTAGGGGAAAAGAACAGGCAATGGTGTGGCGGCGTGAAGACATCCCATTGGGTCAGATCCTTGGGCCGGCGCCAGTGGCTGATGTCCGGTGTTGTCAGATATAACAACGCACTGGGTGCCATTAGCTTTGCCAAAGCGGCCATGAATTCATTGGCATCGGGCACGTGCTCCAAAACTTCTGAGCAATAGACGGCGTCATATTCTTGCTCGCATTGGGCGGCAAATTCGGTCAAGCCGCCCACGGCATAGGTAGGTCCAGGGTAATATTTCCGGGCATGGGCTACAGCTTCAACGTCGGGATCAATACCGGTGGGGACGAAGCCCACCTCCAGCGCGGCCTGGGTCATAAAGCCGCCTGAGCAACCGACATCCAAAAATGTTCGACCCGCCGGCTGGCCCGCGATGGCACGAGCCAGATAACGCACCCGTCCCCTGGCGCGACGCAGTTTTGAGGTTTCCTTTCTGAAGTAGGCTCTGGTGCCGCCGCTATCGGGGTTGGCATACAAGTCGGCAAGCTGGGTTCTGGTCAGCATGGGGGCAAGAAAGACCAATTTGCAATTGATGCATTGGTAATAGGTCCAGCCCTCATGTTCAATCAAGGGTGGACAGTTGCAGCCGGCGCAAATTTGGCATTGGGGATCGTCCATCACCTAGCCATAGGTCAAAGTAGGATAAGAGGCAACGCGCTTTGGTCTATTCCCCTAAGCGGTGAACAGGGGTACCATTGTACGTGGCGCAGGATTTGGATCCGCGCCCTATTTTTTTCTCCAACTCTGCAGTGGTTTACCGATGAGTGTGCCAGAAGAAGCTTCCGTTGAGACGGCCTATGGCTGGTTGGTTGCTGTAGTCTCAACTCTGATGATAACGGTGGCATTCGGCTCCACCTACCTGGTGGTCGTGGGGTTAAAGCCAATCGCTGCAGAATTCGGTTGGCCGCGGCAAATTCCGTCGGCGGGGTATTCTGCTGCCCTGTTCGGGGCAGGCGTGGGCGGCATCCTCATGGGTTTCTGGTTGGACCGTCGCGGCATGGCAGGCCCAGCCTTTTGTGGCGCTTTGTTCGTTGGTCTGTCCATGTTGGCTATTTCGCAATCGCAATCAATGATCGTTTTTTTGGGCGCACATCTTTTGTTGCTGGGCATTCTGGGAAATGGCCCGATATTTTCGCCTTTGCTGACTAACGTGACCTATTGGTTCGACCGGCGCATGGGCATCGCCGTGGCTGTGGTCACTGGCGGGCAAAGCCTGGCAGGAGCAATCTGGCCGCCAGTTTTCGGCTATTTCATCGAGAGCCACGGTTGGCGCGACACCATGTTTGGCTACGGACTATTTTGTTTTGCTACCCTTATTCCCTTGGCTTTCGTGATGCGCCGGCCAAGCCCAGGTAGGCGGCAAGGCAGTGGGGCGGCGACAAAGGATACACAGGCAGTACAGGCGGATGGGGCCTGGGAAGCGGTCCTGGGCCGGCGAGCCAACGCAGCTTTTTCTCTATT
>CAJWZI010000496.1 GCA_913049615.1 uncultured Alphaproteobacteria bacterium
CCAGGCAGGTCGGCGCAAATAAGCGAAAATTCAGCATAGGGACAAGGCTCTGGCCGCCTGCCAAAATCATCGCATTCTCATCGGCCAGGGCCATTATGGCCTCGTCCAGCGTGGTGGGCGCCACATATTCAAAAGCGGGCGGTTTCACTAATTATATGCCCTTGAATTTGGCCTTGCGCTTGCCATGGAACGCCCTACTCAATTTTGGTTCTTGTTTTTCACCCCGGCACTACGCCATATCGGGGCAAAAAAGAGAAGGCCCGAAGCGATGTTACCATCGCACCGGGCCTTCCTTGGCGTCATTTGCTAGATCCCGCGTCCATGCACTGACGGGTATCGTCTTACGAGAGGCTCAAGGTGGTGTCAACGATATTTTGTGGTCTGTCAACCAACCACCCCCAAAATCTAGTTGTAACGATCACGGTCCCAGATTGCCAGCAGTGTACGCAACGCGGCTACGAAGGCCAGTGGCTGGTCCAATATCAGGTGGTGATGGGCATCAGGTATAACCACTAAGGGCGCATCCGGGTCCATGAGACTGACGGTATATTGTGCCATTTCGCCCGTGACCAAAGCGCTGTTTCCCGCCCAAAAAAAGGCTCCGCGGCAATTTGCACCCGCCAGATGCTCGTGGAACGGTTCAGCGAACCGGCGACCTGACATAGCTTGATTGTCAAATTTCCAGGTAAATCCACCCTCGGCCTGCTTGATGGAATGACGGGCGATATATTCGATGATAAAGCGATTGTCACAGGGTTGGCGGGGCCGCAATCGGAAACGTTCTACTGCCTCTTCAAATGTGGAGTATAGGCGGAGAGCACCCATTGGATTGGCACGGCGGCGACGGTCATCACTCTCGCCCGGCAGATATAGGGGCGAATCGACGATCACCATTCCAGCCAGACTTTCACCATACATACTCGCATAACGCATGGACATGAATCCACCAAAGCTGTGCCCCACCAAATAGGTCTTGGGGGCCATTCCAGCGTCCTTGATCACGGCGCCAATTTCCTCGGCCCGCAGCGTTGCAGTGTATTTCGTCCTCGATCCGCTGTCCCCCATGCCAGAAATATCCATTGCCGCAACCCGAAAATCTGTTCGGAAAAACGGCGCAATATGGCCCCACCAATAGGCGTGCGCCCCGCCCCCGTGCAGAAACAATAAACCAGCGGGATCCTCCGCTCCGTCCAATGGTTGCCAAAGCAAATAGTGAATTGGGCACCCCTTCACGTTCACACGCCTTGATTCAGGTTGTTGCTTAATTGCCCGGTGAAACCAGTCTGGCGCTGGAGCCCGCACTTGCAGATGTTGCTCGATGTCACTCATGAAGCTGTACTTTATCATCCCACGTCGCCACTTGAACAAGACTCACTTGAAGCCTAGATTTGTGAGCGGAAGGGGAACGCATTCCGGTGTTGCGCGCGGGCTTCAAACCCGTTGAGGGGCGTTAGACGTGCCTGGTGGGTTCGACTCCCACTCTCTTCCGCCAATTTTTTCATATAAATTATTGTTATTATTGACATATTTATAACATTATCCAGTTCAGTCCCACACTTGGTCCCACACTGTGATCCAGTAATTCACTGGTGTCGGCTATTCATACCGCCAAAGATCTTACCGCCAAACTGCAATGATCAGCCGATCAAAACGTGCCGAAGGTGAGAAGCGGGCCCCATTTATTGATCCGTCTACGGTGCCTACACTCTTCCAAGTTTGTGGTCATTTGCAGTGAACTTCAGATCTATCAAATCGATTAGCCGCTCATTTACCGACCAGCATCGCCTCGACCAGTGCTTGCACCATGAGGGCGTCGCGGGCCGAAGGCAGCACGTTAGATCGCCCTTCGATCCATGCGGCCACATTGTCCAGCTGAAAGCCAAAGGCTTCGGCGCGGGGGTCTTCGACCTCTGGGAATTCCTGGTGCCACTCACCGCCGTCGCTGAATTGGAGACAGAACCAATCATGCAGGCGATAGCTGCACTGGCTGCCCCATATGGTCATTTCTACCCGGTCCGGACCCGCACCGCCGCTGGAACCAAGCACCGAGACCGGAACACCGTTGCAGTCCAGGGTCGCCGAGATATGGGTTTCGCATAACGCCGTATCGGCGGGATAAACCGGTTTGGCTGATATCAGGGTAGCGGGCCCCAATAGGCGTTGGGTCACATACAGGAAATGGGACAGCA
>CAJWZI010000497.1 GCA_913049615.1 uncultured Alphaproteobacteria bacterium
GAACCTAAGCCACAGGGTTCCATCAGCGTATTTGTCATTTGCGCCGAGACGCAAAAATCTGCAACCAATATCGCGCTCAGTCATGCAGGATTTCTTGTCAATCAGCGCACAAGAATACCGGGTCCCATACCGACGCCGCAGGCTGTGCAGGACACGCCTTACACTCCACCACAGAGACGCTTGTTGGAAGCACACCTAAAGCAGACCATCGCCGGTCCACCGGACACGATAAAGCGAGAATTGACAGCTCTTGCCACTACTCATGGCGTTGAAGAATTGGTTATCGTGACTATCACCCACGATTTCCATGATAGGCTGCGTTCATACGAACTACTGGCGGACCTATTTTAGGTTCGGGGCAAATCTTCTTCCGAAATCAGCATTGCCGTGGCTTGGTCGAAAGCAGTAACCGTTTGTTCCAGATCCGCTTCATCATGGGTTGCCGATATTACGCCTCCACCTGAACCGGAGATGTCTACCCCGCCTATTAGCAAAGCCAGCCGTAGTTTGTTCATCAGGCTCGGCGGTTTAGATTTGATATCCTGATAGGGCACCGCCAAAGGATCAAAATTCAAAGGGTCGATCGCCTGTTCGTTAGGATTCATGTAGATGAAAAAACTGGCCCCTTGGCCATAGGCGGCCCACGCCAGTCCAGCATCGGCAAAAACCCGGTTCAATCTGGGCCGCAGCGCCTCGCCGAAGGCCCCAGCCCGTTCAACTGCGTCTGTATCTGCAATGATCTCCAAAGTCTTTGTCCCCGCCGCCGCGGAAAGTGGATTAGCGTTAAAGGTACCAGGATGGTGGATTTTTTCGAATTCACGATTTGCGGCCGCCTGAAAGTCCAGGTGATCCAAAATCTCTGCACGGCCCGCTACAGCGCCACCCGGCAAACCGCCGGCGAGAATTTTCGCCAGGCTACTCAAATCTGGCACAACCCCATATAGGCCCTGGGCCCCACCCTTATGCACGCGAAATCCTGTGACTACCTCGTCCATGATTAACAAGACACCGAATTGTTTGGTGATTTCGCGCAACTGTTCGACAAAGCCAGGCGCCAAAGGAGACATACCACCTCCGCCGCCTGTGGGTTCTAGGATTACAGCGGCGATGTCATCTTCCCGTTCAAACGTCGCCGCGACACTATCGATGTCGTCAGGGTTCAACAGTACTACCTGGGCGGCCACCTGCGGCAACACACCGGGCGTAGCGGTGCCATCAAAATGGTTGCTGACGCCGAAGGCCATGTGATCATGCCAGCCGTGGAAATGGGTGCGAAACCTGGCGATTCGTGTTCGGCCCGTAAAGGCGCGCGCTAGGCGCATGGCAAGTAAAGTTGCCTCTGTCCCGGATGCCGTGAAGCGGATTCGCTCGGCTGAGGGCATCAGATTTTGTACAGCTTCGGCCCAGTCAACCTCGAACTGGTGGGATGACCCAAAATGCGTGCCTGCTGCCAATGCCTTCTGGATACACGCCTCCACCTCGGCGTTCCGGTGCCCCAACATCAAGGCTCCATGGCCACCGAAATAGTCGACGTATTCGTTGCCATCCACGTCCTGTTTTCTCGACCCATGGGCCGATTCAACATAAATTCCGTAGGGTGTAGTATGTCGGGAATCGTGAGTTATCGCAGACGGGAAAAAACGCCCCGCCTTTTCTGCCATCGCGCCGGATGACGGCGTTTGGCCGATGTATTTGTTCTGAATTGGGGAATTGCTCAACATATGAACGCCATCTATTATTTTCACTCTATACGGATGTTACCATCAGGTTGTGAATCGTCATGCAAAATTTTTGGCCACGAAGATATAGATCGTGGCAAACTAGTACATGTTCATCTATACGGGTCGGCTTGACCAAAATTGTTCGGAGGAGAACGGCAAATGGCAGATAGTTTCAAGGTCGAAAATTTTCCATTGATGATACCAAATGGCTCTACGGACTCCAATCCAATTACGGTCAACGCACCCTACGACGGCTCGGCCATTGCCACAGTAGACACAGCGGACGGCGGCGCGGTCGAAACCGCCCTGGCCAATGCTCATGCACTGTTCAGGGACAGAGATAAATGGATAGGCGTACCCCAGCGTATTGAAATTTTGGAAGGCGTCATAGACATTATCGCGGCGGACGCAGATACCTTTGCCATCGAAGCCGCGCGTGAGGGCGGCAAACCGTTGATTGATTCCCAA
>CAJWZI010000498.1 GCA_913049615.1 uncultured Alphaproteobacteria bacterium
GCCTTCCAAATACGGGGGTTAGGCATGTAAGAAAAGATCCGTAAATCAGCCAATTTTTTCTCCCGTTGACGCCAGGCCTAGACTTCCCTTGTCCAAAACTCTAAGCCAGTTAACCACACAGTTTACGGGAGACGGGGACAATATGACAATGAAACGCATGGTGCTAGAAATCGGCATGGGCACCGATATCCGCGGTTGCAATCACACAAAGGCGGCAGTCCGAGCCCTCAAGGATGCTCTTTGGCACAATTCATTAACTATCGCCCACGCCTTGGATCTGGATGTTGATTCCATGCGGGTGGCGGTAACCATCGGTGTGCCACAGCCTGATCAAGTCAATTCGGACGAGGTGTTGGCCGTGTTGCCCCATGGTACCGGCACCATCGAAGTTGTCCAGGGTGGCCTAAAAATACCCAATGAGCAGGGCACGGACGCGACAATTTTGGCCCATGCTGCCGCCGTCGTTTATTTGGACGTGGCGTAGGGGCTCTAGCATGACCAAGAAACGTGTTATTCTGGAAATGGGCGCCGGCAACGATCTCCACGGTGGCAACTATACCAAGGCCGCGTGCCGGGCCGTGGACGACGCCTTGCATCATTCTTCGCTGACCATGATCCGTACCCTGGGCGTTGGCGCAGGAGATATGTATGTCGATGTTACCATCGGTGTGCAGGTACCTGAAGAAGTGGATAAAGCAGCAGTACAGGCGGCCCTGCCCTATGGCACGGTCACGGTCAATGTAGTCAAGGGCGGATTAGATGTGCCTGACGAGGCACTTGGCGATGTAGCAGTGATTGCCTCCGCCGCGCTTGTGGTGCGTCTGGATTTATCCGATCGCGGCTAGGGCAGAATGTTGCCAAGCCATCACGGCGATGTCCTCCGGCCGGCGCAGAACACCACGTTCATCGAGGGGATTGATGGTTAACCAACCATCGCCCCCGGTTTCGGCCAGTTTGCTATAGACCTCTGAGACGCGGGAAAGATAGTCGCGATCTGCCTCGTGTATGTCGCGGGTCTGTTCGGTGTAGCTGCGCTTATCCTTTTTGCCTACTAGACGATCCGCCAATTCTGTGGACGTGGCCAATAACAACGTCAGGTCCGGGCGCGGCAACTCGAACATGCCGAATTCTAATTCTTCGATCCAGGCAATCAATTCCGCTTGCTCGGCGGGCGGCAGTTTGGCGACGTTGTAGGCGACGTTGGAATAGATATAGCGATCCAAGATGACCAGGTCATTGTCCGCTATCAGCGCTAACAATACATCGCGGCTTTCAAATCGATCGCCGCCATACAACAGGGCGGCGTAACGCGCAGGAACCTGATTTTTGATCCCCATTTCACCGCGCAGATAGCGGGCCACCAAATCCGAAAACTGTGTCTCACCGTAACGAGGAAATGACAGTGATGCGGAGCGAATGCCCCGCTTCTTGGCCTGGATCAATAGGGCCTGGCACAGTGTGCCCTTGCCCGCGCCGTCAATTCCTTCAATGGCCAATAGCATGATGCTTGTCTTCCCCCTGGCCTTAGCCGAATATGGCCATAAATTCATCGTTGAGGGTATCATGAATAACGCCGTCCATGCCGATGAACATCCGATGATAAAGACGGCCGCTGAATTTGCAGCCGAATATGTTGCGCCGAACGCCGCGACGTGGGAAACGCAAGGGGGCCTGGGTGAGGAAGGCATTCGCCCGGCTGCACAGGTTGGTTTGTGCGGCATGCTGTTGGCGAGGGATTTGGGCGGCCAGGGTATGAGCAAGACCGACATGACCCATGTCATGGAAGAACTGTCCAAGGCCGACATGGCCTATGCCTTTGTCATATTTGTGCACAACAACTTGATGAATGCCATTGCCGACAAGGGCACACCGGAGCAGAAAGAGCTTTATCTGCCGGCAATGCTGTCGGGGGATTGCCTGGGCGCCTTTCTGCTGACGGAAGGGCAAAGCGGCTCGGACGCCGCCAATGTTAGGACGACGGCCCGGCGCGAAGACGGCGGCTGGGTCATTAATGGCGAAAAGGTTTGGGTATCCAACGCGGCAACGGCGGGATTGCTTAGCGTTTATGCGCAAACCGACGTCTCGAAGGGCTGGCGCGGAATTGCAACATTTCTGGTCGAGGCCGACCAGCCCGGCGTGATCCGGCAGATGCCGTATAGGATGATGGGCGCCCACGCTAT
>CAJWZI010000499.1 GCA_913049615.1 uncultured Alphaproteobacteria bacterium
AACACCGATTTCAGCCCCTGTGCCCACTGCCGCCATGGGCTGGGATTTAGTGAAGACTTCTGCGTCGGCGCCGATGCCGACCTCCAAATACTGGGACCACAGACCCCGTTTCGTGAGGACTGTTTTGATCCGTGCGGCCTCTTCGGAACCGGGCACGACGTCGGCCAGAGACTGTCCAATCTCCGTACTGATTAAATTACGGATTTCCGCTGCTTGATCCGGGTTGCCCTTGGCTTGTTCCTCAATTACCCGCTCCAGCATCGAACGCACAAAGGTGACGCCACAGGCCTTCAGCGCGTGCAAATCCGCCGGTGCCAGGAAATAGGGTTTGTCCGGGTCGTGATCTTGAAAGGCAGTATTGGCAAGGATATCGGCGACATCTCCCAGCTCCTGCCCCTTGCCGGATCGTGCCGCCGCGTAGGGGTCGTCCGCCGCTAATAGTCCCGACAGAGTTGGCGAGACGGAGGATATGTCAAACACCCCTTCGTCGGTGACCAAGACTGGTGTCGGCCCACCGCTGTCACCGGGCAGCCAGACGCGACCAACAAAGCAGCCGCTCATGCCACTTGTGGGACAGGTGTTGGCGGGGGTCAGTGATAGTCTCGTCATGGCTGAACAGTCTCGAAAAAACAGTGGTACTATTATGCCAAGCGGCTGGCTTGGACGAAAGACGCAAAGCGGTTACAGTTCTACTAAAGAAATTTGCCCTTTGTTCGGGATGGAAAGATGTTCCTTCGGGTCCAATTTGCTGCTGCCTTTTCGGCATTGCTTTTCTTGTTGATAATCTGGAACCCTGCCCAGGCCGCTTCGGCACGGGAAAGGGATTTTCAAGACTGGCGTCTGCGTTGCGAACGGAAAGACGATAACGATCCGGAACGTTGTTTCATTGTACAAATAGCCAAAAGCACCAAGGCCAAGCGTGAGGTATTGCGCATCGGTGTCCGTTACCCCGAGCCAGAAAAGCCGGCTATGGTTTTTCTAACACTTCCCCTTGGTATATATTTGCCAGCTGGGCTGTTTATGCAGATCGACGATGGGGAAACCCTAAAAATTCCCGTTGAAATTTGTTTGCCCAATGGCTGCCATACGCGCGTGGCCTTAATTGGAAATCTTTTGAAGAACATGAGGGCGGGTCACCAAGCTAAGTTGGCATTTCATGATAGTCGCCAACAACGTATCACCGTGCCAGTGTCCCTGGCCGGTTTTACGGCTGCTTTAGCAGCTCTCAAATAGGAGAGGTGATAAACACTATGTCCCAGAATCCTGCAATCGAACCTACCGAGCTAATATGGGGTAATTTGGTGCCGACGCTCGAGATGCAAACGGAGCTGTTTGAGGAGGCTGGATTGAAGGAGATTATTCGCGAGCCGATTGGAGGGATATTCACCATGCTGGTGGCGGAAAAGGTATAGGGCGCAAAGCAATGGACCCTATTTATGGCGCGGCGCGACACCTGTTTCGGGCGGCTGAAAATGGCGATCAGGGTGCTCTACTGCCCGAGGCCATTATGCCCAGGGACATCAATGCTGCCTACCGAGTGCAAGATGCTTTGCAGGCCCTGTGGGTCGAGGCGGGCGCGGGCGAAGTTGCCGGTTGGAAGGTCGCTCTGACATCCAAGGTGATGCAGGAATTGGTGGGCGTCTCCCAACCGTGCGAAGGCGCTATTTTTGCAAATCGCATTCATCATGATCCTGCCATGGTGGCCCACGACGCATTCGTCAACATCGGCGTAGAATCCGAAATTGCCGTGCGTATCGCCCATGACCTGCCAATCTCTGATGGGCCATATGACCGAAATAATATTCAGGTGGCCGTTGTCGCCTGCATGGCAGCCATAGAAATTGTCGACGACCGAGCAATCGACTACGGTTTGGTCGATGCGCCGTTGTTGGTGGCCGACAACTCCTTCAATGCTGGATGCGTCTTGGGCGAGCGCGTATCTGATTGGCAAAATCTTGATCTGGCAGGCTTACCGGGCCGCATGCTGATCAACGGCGATGTCGTTGGCGAAGGTGTTGGAGGCGATGCTTTAGGGCATCCGTTCGTACCCCTGGCTTGGCTTGCCAATAACCTAAATGAAAGGGGCACTATGCTGCGGATGGGCGACATAGTTCTAACTGGATCAATCGTCACCACAAAATGGTTGCAGCCCGGTGATCACATTGTGACGGAAGTCGA
>CAJWZI010000500.1 GCA_913049615.1 uncultured Alphaproteobacteria bacterium
ATGAACAGGCGCAAACCGCGATCTGTGGGCATGCGGCCAGCGGATATATGTGGAGCATGCAACAAGCCAGCCTCTTCTAGATCAGCCATGATGTTGCGCACCGAGGCCGGCGACAAACTGCGGTCCAGGCGCCGTGACAAGGTCCGCGAGCCGACGGGTGTGCCGGTCTCTAGAAAGGATTCAACCACTTGCCGAAATATTTCCCGATTACGTTGGTCTAAATCGCTGAGGGTAGGTGTATTTTTGAGTCCGATGGCCATTGCCAATGCAATGTAGTAATGCCCTTCGACCGCGTCAACGTGGCCCTGGACGCTAGACCTCTGGGGGTTTAGACAAGGCGACCAAACAATAATGTTGGAAATATGCGTCTAGGGGAGTTTATGAAATGCGCCCATCGGGTCGCGCCGCTGATCAGCTACGAAATGTTAGTCTAGAGCCGGACTTCGCCAAGTATGCCGAGGGCTCTTGCCTGGTGCAATTTGGTGATACCCATGTAATTTGTACTGCCTCTTTGGATGACCAAGTGCCGCCATTCCTACGCAACAGTGGCCAGGGCTGGGTGACGGCGGAATACGGCATGCTGCCCCGCTCTACCCACACCCGAACCGGTCGCGAGGCCACCCGGGGCAAGCAATCGGGCCGGACACAGGAAATCCAACGCCTGATTGGCCGTTCCCTACGCGCGGTTACGAGTCTGAAAGCCATGGGAGAGAGGCAAATCCGCTTAGACTGCGATGTTATCCAAGCAGACGGAGGCACTCGAACGGCCTCTATCACCGGAGCCTGGATCGCCTTGCACATGGCTCTTACCGGAATGTTGAAGGAGGGTATTCTGGAGACGATGCCACTGACAGACCATGTGGCCGCTATAAGTTGTGGCCTTTATGAGGGCGAGGCAGTTCTGGATCTAGATTACGCCGAAGACTCAAACGCTCAAGCAGACGCCAACTTCGTTCTCACCGGGAACGGTGGCATAGTGGAGATCCAAGGCACAGCGGAGCAAGATCCGTTTTCTCGGAAACAATTCGATCGCCTGTTGGAACTGGCAGAACAGGGCATTAGCCAGCTAACGGAATTGCAAAAACTAGCAATTGAGACCTAAACAGTTGCCGCGGCCATTCACCGAACCGCGCCTAGTCATCGCGTCACATAACAAGGGCAAGATAGCGGAGATCGCCGGTCTTCTGGCGCCCTATCCCGTAGACATCATCTCAATAAAGGAATTTGATTTGCCGGAACCCGAGGAAACGGGAAGAACTTATACCGCTAATGCTGTTATAAAGGCAGAAGCTGCTGTGGCAGGTTGCGGCCTACCATGTCTCGCCGACGATAGTGGCGTTTCCGTAGAGGCATTATGCGGAGAGCCTGGTATTTTTTCAGCCCGTTGGGCAGGCCCGGACCGGGATTTCAATCTTGCAATGACCACCGTCAACAAAAAGCTAGGCAAAAACCCGAACCGGCGTGCCTGTTTTGTGTCTGTCCTGACGCTTGCCTGGCCCGATGGACATTCGGAAAGTTTTGAAGGTCGGATTTACGGTAACATGATCTGGCCGCCCCGAGGTAGTAGCGGGTTCGGATACGATCCCATGTTCATGCCAGACGGTTACGATAAAACATTCGGCGAAATCCCTTATGATGAAAAGCAGCGTATATCCCACCGAGCTGCTGCGTTTCAGAAGCTGATCAATGGCTGTTTCCAAGGATAATCAGGCGCCCAAGATTGCCATCTATTTGCACTGGCCGTTCTGTCTGGCCAAATGCCCTTACTGCGATTTCAATTCTCATGTGCGCGATGACGTGGATCAAGAGGCCTGGCGCCAGGCGTTTCTGATGGAGATTGACCGCGCCGCCAGCCAGTTGGGGCCTCGTAAAGTTACCAGTATCTTCTTAGGCGGCGGCACACCATCTCTAATGCCGCCGGCGACCGTCGGCGCTCTATTGGACCGGATTGCGACTCATTGGACAATAGATACCGATATTGAAATCAACCTGGAGGCCAACCCCACTTCTGTCGAGGCAGAGAGCTTCAAAGGCTACGCAACGGCCGGTGTAAATCGATTGTCCTTGGGCGTCCAAGCCCTGAATGATGGAGATTTAAGGCGCCTGGGTCGCAATCACGACGTTCAGGAGGCAAGGGTCGCTCTTGAACTGGCATGGCGTACCTTTGATCGCTGCA
>CAJWZI010000501.1 GCA_913049615.1 uncultured Alphaproteobacteria bacterium
TTTGTCTGGGTGCCGCTGCGTGATCAGCGCCACAAAAGCTCTGGCGTCAGCAGCAAGAGCTGCTGATCCACCCCAAATGCGCGCCTCAGGGGAAGCACCGAAGCCGCGTTGGTCGTAAGCATAGGTGGTGATACTTTGACCGGACCACCAGGCGGCCGCATCGTCAAAATATCTGCTGTACATGTTGAATCCGTGCAGCGCTATTATTACTGCTTTACTCTCGTTCTTTGCCGGCCAGATCTTCAGGGGCAGTTTTTTGCCGTCCTCGGTAATGAAATTAGAACCCGTTATGGCGGCAGGTATCAATCCTGGCTGGAAGTCCTGTACTCGGGGTGTGCAGGCAGCTAGACAGGCAACCGCACACAAAATTCCGGCGGATGCCGTAAGATGGCGCCTAATCATGCCCAGGGAGGAATTTATAATATGGGAAATCTTGCAGATCTGGCGATGCAGCGGTTTGGCATGGTCGTAGATGTTGCGGAGGAGGCACCTGGCTCCGAAACCTTGGCCACAATTCTCTCGCATCGAACTCATAGGAGGTTTTTGGATAAACCGGTGGCCGAGGATACATTGAACCTTCTGTTTGCCTGTGCCTTGTCGGCGCCGGCAAAATCTGATTTGCAACAAGTTGCGATAATTCGTGTTCAGAACCCTGAAAAGCGAAAGGACATCGCTGCGTTGATGCCGGAAATGGGCTGGATAGGCTCTTGCCCAGTTTTCTTGCTGTTCTGTGGCGACAGTCGCCGCATTCGAAAACTGGGGGAGTTGCGGGGAAATCCTTTCGCCAATGACCATTTGGACGCATTTCTGAACGCTGCTGTTGATACGGCACTGGTGATGCAAAACTTTATCATTGCATCCCAGGCCGCTGGTCTTGGGTGTTGTCCCATTAGCATTGTGCGCAACCACATTGACCGCATCGCGGAAATCACAGCCTTGCCTGATTTCGTATTTCCCGTCGCCGGAATGTGCCTCGGTCATCCGTCCCATCCTGGCTTCACTTCAACACGGTTGCCACCGGAAATCACCATCCATACAGACCAATATGACGACAGCGATCTGCCAAGGCAAATTAACGCTTACGACCACCGACGAAATGAGATTTACAGGATTCCACCCGAGAAATATCGTATGGCAGCGGAGCGTGGCAGCCCAGATTTTTACGGCTGGTCCGAAGATAAGACCCGTCAGGTCTCGGTTCGGGAGCGTGACGACCTAGCAGATTATCTGCGCCGACACGGATTTTGTCTGGATTAAATTTTATTAACGCACCAACCGTCGGACGCGGCGGCGGAGGTCGGGCAGAACTTCGCTGTCGAACCATGGGTTGCGCTTTTGCCATCCGACGGTGCGCCAGGAGGGGTGCGGCAAGGGAATGAAATCGGGACCATAGATGCGCCAGGCCTGAACTGTTTCGGTCAGTGACTTGCCTCGGCGTTTCCCAAGAAATTGCTTCTGGGCGTAGGTGCCCGCCAGTACCGTCAATTCAACGTTTAGCAAAAGCCGCATGAGCGGTGGATGCCAAAGGGGTGCGCATTCAGGCCGAGGGGGTCTGTCGCCACCTTTGGGTAAACGGCCCGGATAGCAAAATCCTACAGGTACAATTGCGATTTTTGACTGATCGTAGAATTTGTCCTTGTCTATGCCGAGCCAATGGCGCAATCGGTCGCCACTGGGGTCGTCCCAGGGCGTACCGCTGGCGTGCACCTTAGTACCTGGCGCCTGGCCGACAATTAACAGACGTGCGCTTTTTTGGGCTCGTAAAACAGGGCGTGGGCCAAGTGGTAAATAATCTTCGCAAATTTGGCAGCGACGAATTCGAGATAGCAGAACGTCCAGTTCTTGGGAATTTTGCATGCCTCAACATTTGCCAAAAGGAATTAGCGAAGCCAGTCCTGTTTGCGAAAACTATCAAACTTTAACATTAATAGACTATCAGAATTCGGGTAGGCGATGCCATGGCTTAAGAGAAATTGTTATTGCGGTATCCATCCAAGAAACCACTGTAAGAAAGGCGATTCCAGGTTGATGGTAAAGGAGAGAATTTTGGTGGAAACGCAAACTGTAAAACTTGGGCGGTGGTCATTGGGGTTATTATTTTCACCCTAATAACTTCCCAAAAATAATTGTTTCCTATAGCTATCTCCCGATGGGATTGACAAAGTAAGCCA
>CAJWZI010000502.1 GCA_913049615.1 uncultured Alphaproteobacteria bacterium
CTTATCCAAACCGCATTCCAAGGCGATGTGTCCGGCCAAGATGGCTCCACCCGCGGGTCCCGATTCCATTAACCTAATGGGATGGGCGCGAGCCGTTTGCACAGTCGTCAAGCCACCGCCCGAAGTCATCAAAAACAACGGGCAAACCGCGCCTTCTGTCCGTAGTTTACTATCCAGATCCGTCAAATAAGAGGCCATGAGCGGTTGCACATAGGCGTTGGCCGAAGCCGTGGACATGCGCTCATACTCGCGGATTTCTGGGCAGACCTCGCTAGACAAGGAAATCCAAAGATCGGGTAGTACAGAACTCAGGATATCTCTGATGCGTCGCTCGTGATCAGGATTGGCGTAGGCGTGCAGCAGCACTATCGCGACGCTTTCAATCTGGTTTTCGCGCAAGATGGGTATTATATCTCGCACCGAATCCTCATCCAGTTTCAACAGTACATCACCCCTGGCATTGCACCGCTCCACGACCGGTAAACGCAAAAACCGGGGTACTAATGGCGGGGGTTTTTCGATATTGACGTCGTATTGGTCGAAGCGATGCTCATAACCCATTTCCACAGAATCACGGAAACCTTCGGTGACGATCATGGCCGTGCGGGCACCCTTGCGTTCAATGACCGTATTCGTTGCCAATGTGGTGCCGTGGACGATGAAATCCAGATCCTTAGCGGAAACTCCGGCTTCGGGCAGGACCGAGCGAATGCCAGCCATGACGCCTTCTTCAGGCGCCTGGGCTGTGGTCAATACCTTGCGTGTGAAAAGGCAGCCACCCCGATCAAGGGCCACATCGGTAAATGTGCCGCCGATGTCAACGGCCAAACGGGTGGTATCAGACATTCAAAGGACACTCATTTTGCGAGGAAAATTTTCTGGCGTGAATGCTTCGAAGGTGCGGCGAACATCCTCGGGGTCAGCACTCAACGGAGCTATAATATGGGTATGGATGCCTGTCTCGCCGGCCCAGCGAATACGCTCCCGGCACTCGTCCGCAGAACCAATAACTGCAATCTCATTTGCTAACTCAAATGAAATGGCTCCGGTTGTTTTTTCCCGGTCACGAGCGGCCCAGCCCTCGGCGATAGTAGCAGCAACATCCTCGTATCCAGCCCAAGAAAGAAAATTGTTGTAGACGGGCGTGGCGTAATAGGGCGCCATGCGGCCACGGAATTCCTCTACGGCTGCTTCCTTGTCATCGGTAACTAACACCATGTGACGGTTCACCACCTCTACATCCGCAGGATCTTTACCTGCCCGTCTAGCCCCTACAGCCACATGTTCGATCATTTTCGGCAGCGCCTTCATAGGCCACAGGTTGAAAATTACACCGTCGCCGACCTCCGCTGCCATTTCGACCATTTTGGGACGCAATGCGGCCAAATAAATAGGTACCTCCGTCTCCAAGGGCGGTTGACGGTAGCCGTGGGAATGCAGGGTGGACAGATCAAAATCGGACTTCTCTCCCGCCAGCATGGAGCGGACCATGATGGCAGTCTCTTTCACCCGCGTCAGGGGTTTTCGCAAGGGCACCCCGTGCCATTGGTCCATGATGGTTTGGGATGAGGCGCCCAGACCCAGGATCACCCGTCCGGGCATCAACTGCCCCAAGGCGTTGGCTGTCGCCGCAAACACAGCCGGCGTGCGGGAGTAGACCGGCGCCACGGCAATGCCCAGGCGCAAAGTAGGCGCATACCCGGCCAACCCTGCCATCAGGGTCAAGGAATCGGGCGGCCCGGAATCCGCCATCCAGCCGTCTTCATAACCATTGGCCTCTGCCCATTTGACCCGTTCGATGGTGTCGACGACAGAAGTTCCCGCCGGCAAGGTCACGGCAATGCGTTGACACGGTGGCATTTCGATTTCCCAATTTAATTTATGTTCGTGAACAGAGCTCACCATAGCCTGCCGGCCCAAGCCATGCCATGGTACAAGCAAACCAAAAAGACAACTTTTAGAGAAAAACCATGAGTGAGCTACGCGAAATCGCAAGCGGCCTGAAATTTCCCGAGGGTCCCATAGCCATGCCCAACGGCGACGTGGTGCTGGTAGAGATCGCCCGCGGCACCCTAAGTCGTGTGCGCCCGAATGGTTCTATTGAAATTGTCGCAGAGACCGGCGGCGGGCCGAATGGTGCAGCCATCGGACCGGATGGCGCCTGTTATAT
>CAJWZI010000503.1 GCA_913049615.1 uncultured Alphaproteobacteria bacterium
GTACGGCCGCGATACTGCCGAATCGTCAGCGCCCGGAATATTTTTGTCGAACTCAAATCCGTAAAACCCACGGTTTTAGTGTGGCCGGAACGGGTTAACTTTTCTAATTCATGTGCCTTGAATTTTCGGTGGTGTTCACCACATCAAGTCTGTTCGGATGCCCATGCGGGGCCGGACATAGACGCAGACCCGGCCAATTGTGGCGGGTCTTTTGAACCGTAGGTATTGCTTCAAAAGGAGGGTATCACGCCATGCGTAGATACGATTTAGCACCATTTTTGCGTTCATCCGTTGGCTTCGACCGCTTTGATCAGCTGTTCGATGCCGCCAACCGTAGCGACGACGCTGCCAATCCCTATCCCCCGTATAACATCGAAAAATTTGGCGACACATATCGCATTACATTGGCGGTTGCCGGATTTAGCGAGGATAATGTCGATGTTACGGTGAAGGAAAATGTCCTTATCGTTGAGGGCAAGGCGCTCAACGAGCGGGAAGGGGTGTCTTATCTGCATCACGGCATCGCGGGCCGCGGTTTTGAGCGCCGTTTCCAAATGGCGGACAATGTCCAGGTGACCGGCGCCAACCTTAAAAATGGCCTGCTCCACATTGATTTGGAGCGTCATACGCCTGAACATCTTAAGCCAAAGCGGATCGAGATCGCAAAAGCCGCCTAAGGCAAACCACAGAATTTTTCTGGGCCCGTCATCACTAGGTGGCGGGCCCATTTTCGTGTCTCTTTACTTTATTTTAATAATCTATATATATACTCATATACTTATGTAATAGCTTATTTATCTTTGAAAGCGACCGGGCTTCAAATGGAAACATTATTGCAAGGGTTGCGAGCCGCTGCGGAGCCAACCAGGTTACGTCTGCTGGCCCTTTGCGCCCACGCTGAACTGACAGTTACGGAACTGACGCAGATTTTAGGGCAAAGTCAACCTAGGGTTTCGCGCCACCTTAAACTGCTATGCGAGGCCGGATTATTGGAGCGGCACCGAGAAGGGACCTGGGCCTATTACCGATTAGCCGACACTTCAGATTGTGCGCATCTGGCCCGCACCTTGGTGGATTTGGTGCCGGACCGGGATGATGGACTAGCTCGGGATTTGAGCCGGTTGGAAGCTATCAAGAAAACCCGCGCCGAAGCTGCAGCCGAGTACTTTCGCGCGAATGCTGATCGGTGGGACGAAATTCGCTCTCTCCATGTATCCGAGCAAGAAGTCGAAGGCGCCTTGCAGGAAGTCATTGGGAAGGACCCAATCGGTAATTTTTTGGATATTGGTACTGGAACCGGCCGTATTCTGGAAGTGTTCGCACCTCTAATTAGTCGTGGCACTGGGATCGATCTATCCCATGAAATGCTGCAGGTGGCCCGTGTCAAGTTGGAACAGGCCGGATACCGCCATTGCCAGGTTCGCCATGGCGACATGTACAATCTTCAACTTCCGGCAAATGAGTTCGATGTTGTGGTCCTGCATCAGGTTCTCCACTACGCCGAAGAACCTGGCTCGGTCATTTCGGAGGCAGCTCAAACCTTGCGAACCGGCGGCCGTTTGCTGGTTGTTGATTTTGCAACTCACGATCAGGAGTTTCTTCGCACGGAACATCAACATCGTTGGCTTGGCTTCCAGCCCGAGCAAGTTGCAGGCTGGTGCGCGGCGGCAGATATGCGGGCGCTAGATCCAATCGCGTTGGCGGGCAGTAGCTTGACGGTCCTAATCTGGCTTGCCCACAATGAAAGAGGCGTTCAGTCGTGATGCCGGAAAATCGGGATGATCGCGTTTTCTCATCCAATGCCAAGGGGCCCCTATCGGTTTCTTTCGAATTCTTTCCACCGAAAACGGAAGCTATGGAGAAAAACCTTTGGCATGCGATGGAGCGCCTAAGCCCACTGCGACCCTCGTTCGTCTCCGTTACTTACGGTGCCGGTGGCAGCACCCGGCAACGTACCCACGATACCGTCACTCGCATACAAAATGAGGGCGGTTTGCCTTGCGCGGCGCATCTGACGTGTGTTGGTGCCAGCCGAGATGAGATAAATCAGATCGCGCAAAACTATTGGAACGCAGGCGTGCGGCACTTAGTGGCCCTACGAGGTGATCCGCCGGAAGGGCAGGTAGGATTCCAAAACCATCCGGATGGCTTTTACAATGCCGCCGAA
>CAJWZI010000504.1 GCA_913049615.1 uncultured Alphaproteobacteria bacterium
ATCTGGTCAGTCCCGCTATGGCCGCAGCTGCAGCCATCGCTGGCCGCCTGACTGACGTACGCGACATGACGTAGGGGATAAAAATATGGAAAAGTTCACCACCGTTAACGGCGTCGCCGCACCCATGCGCAGCATTAACATCGACACCGACAAGATTATCCCCAAACAGTATCTCAAGACCATAGAACGCACCGGTCTAGGCAAGAATCTGTTTGCCGAAATGCGCTACAACGAGGACGGCAGCGAGAGAGAGGATTTTGTTCTGAACAAACTGGCCTACCGCAATTCTCAAATTCTAGTGGCTGGTGATAATTTTGGCTGTGGTTCTAGCCGGGAGCATGCTCCATGGGCAATTTTGGATTTTGGCATTAAGGTTGTGATTTCCACCTCCTTCGCTGACATCTTCTATAACAACTGTTTTAAGAACGGCATTCTACCAATTAAAGTTACGCCGGAGCAGTTGGAGCTTCTGTTTGACGATGCGGACCGGGGTTCTAATGCCACCCTTACGATCGATCTGGAGAATCAAAAAATTAACCGCCCCGATGGCAAGGTGGTGAATTTCGAGATGGACCCATTTCGCAAGCAATGCCTATTGGAAGGTCTGGACGATATCGGCCAGACCCTTCAACGTAAGGGTAAGATCGATGGTTTTGAAGAGCGGCAAAAGGCTGGGCAACCTTGGCTGTACGGCGAGGCTGCTGAATAAGTAACCATTCCAGAAATTGCGAGTGACGAGACATGGCCTCGAACAAGAAAATGTTGATCCTGCCGGGTGACGGCATTGGACCTGAAGTGATGCGCGAGGTCCTTCGGGTGATTGATTGGATGGACAAACGTCGCGCCGTTACCTTCGATATATCAGAAGGCAAGGTCGGTGGCATCGCTATTGATGCCCACGGCACCCCGCTGACGGACGAGACCATGGCGGATGCGTTATTCGCCGATGCCACATTATTGGGCGCCGTGGGCGGACCGAAATGGGATGAATTACCCTTTGAGCAGAAACCGGAACGTGGCCTGCTTCGCTTGCGCAAGGAAATGGACCTGTTTGCGAACCTGCGTCCGGCTCTGTGCTTCGATGCTCTGGTGGATGCCTCCACCTTAAAGCCGGAGATCGTCTCAGGGCTTGATATTCTGATCGTCCGTGAATTGACCGCCGGTGTCTATTTTGGCGAGCCGAGGGGCATTGAAACACTGCCCGACGGCCAACGTAAGGGTATTAACACACAGAGCTACACAACCTCCGAAATTCGGCGAGTCGCCGTAGTGGCGTTCGAAATGGCGCGCAAGCGCAACAACCAGATTTGTTCGGTGGAAAAGGCCAATGTCATGGAATCTGGCGTTCTTTGGCGCGATGAGGTGACCAAACTGCAAGATGAATCCTTTAAGGATGTCGAATTAAGCCACATGTATGCCGACAACTGTTCCATGCAGTTGGTGCGGAATCCTAAACAATTCGATGTAATCGTCACGGACAATCTGTTTGGCGACATGCTATCGGACACTGCCGCCATGCTGACAGGTTCCCTAGGCATGTTACCATCGGCCTCCCTGGGCGCGACGGATGAAACGGGCGGACGCAAGGCGCTTTACGAACCCGTACACGGTTCAGCTCCCGACATCGCGGGCCAGGAACTGGCCAACCCAATCGCAACACTTTTGAGTTTCGCCATGAGCCTGCGTTATTCCTTTGACCTGGGTGAGGACGCCGACTTGATCGAACAGGCGGTGGAAAATGTGCTCGCCGGTGGTCTGCGTACCGCAGATATTATGCAGCCAGGCAAGGCCAAGGTCTCCACCACTGTCATGGGTGAAAGCCTGTTGCGTGAATTGGATAAACTGGCCGCCTGATAGGCTTTGTTGTTGTTGACGCTCCCATTGCCCGCGCTATGATGCCGGCGGGGCCCCTGTGGCGGAATTGGCAGACGCGATAGATTCAAAATCTATTGTCCTTAGGACGTCCCCGTTCGAGTCGGGGCAGGGGCACCACGCCGTCAAAAAAATTGTTGTGTTTAGCAAAGAATAGAGTAAATGGGAGCCTTCGAAGTTTAGTGGTTCGGATGGATTTCATAAATACTCCGGTTTTCTGCCAATAAATTCCCAAGTATAATATGATTGAGAATTGGTTTTATTTATTAAATATTTTTTATATATTTTAAGAT
>CAJWZI010000505.1 GCA_913049615.1 uncultured Alphaproteobacteria bacterium
GCGTCGGGAAATTTATCATCTTCTAGGCTAGCACGAGTATTCTGGCGATAGCCGACGCAACAAACGACGTCATAGTTATCGTCAGACATCGCATCCAACATGCCCACATAGTTTGGGTGTTGCTGGGGAAAGCCTCCATAGTCGAAAAACGCCACTGCCACGGGCAAAGAATAGTTTTCAGCAAAATCTAGCATTTCTCGTTGGGCGCGGGCGGTGCGGATTTCCGAACCGACGACGATCAGCGGGTTTTCTGCGTTCAGTAAAGCGTCATGAATTTTCTTCAGGGTCGCGCCATTGGGCGTTTGCGCAATTTCGAGGGCTTTTGCCGCCTGAATGGTGCCTTCGATATTCTTGGCGTCCAGGGCTTGCGAGGAATAAGCGATATACACGGGGCCGGTGGGCATGGTCAGCGCCTCCTTGAAGGCGCGGCGAGTGGCCATGGGTATGCCCCGGGCGTCGGTCACCTCCCAACGCTTTTTGGTGATATCCTCCACCGCACCCATTTGCGAGAAACCGGCGGATGCGCCCAGGGTGTTGTGGTCACCGAATGAGCCGTTATCCCGGAGTGCTGCTGTGACAACCATGGGCGAGCCGTCGAAATAGGCATTCTGCAGCTGACCCGAGCCCTGTCGGCTGCCGGCTGCTAAATGCACGTTGACGAATGCCGCCTTGCCGGACGTTTTGGCATAGCCGTCAGCCGCAGATAACACCAAGGATTCCGCGAGTAGCAGGATTGGCTGTACCTGCGGAACGGTCAGAAAGGCGTCGAAAAACCCGGCTTCGGCGCTACCCGTGTTGGTAAAGGCATGCTCCACCTCCTGTGCCACCAACTGATGCATCAATAATTCACCACCGGTTCCGACGACCTTTTTTTTGCTCATAAACGTATTTCCAATGTTTTCTACTGCCCATCCTGTAGGCGCTTCACGAAGTTGACCAAATAGGTTTGCCGCGTCCGCTTCAGGCGCTCCGCAATCAGAATGGCACGTACTTGGGAGAGGGCCTCCTCGATTTCGTGGTTCACCACGACATAATCATATTCCGGCCAGTGGCTGATTTCGTCCACCGCCTTGGACATACGCTGGGCCACCACGTCGTCACTGTCCTGGGCTCGGCTTCTCAGCCGTTGTTCCAATTCCTTTGTGGAAGGCGGCAGGATGAAAACGCTGGCCAAATCGTCCCGTTTTTCCTGTTTCAACTGCTGGGCTCCCTGCCAGTCAATATCGAAAAGAATATCCCGTCCCGCTGTCAGGGCTTCCTCTACCGGCCCTGCCGGCGTACCATAGTAATGGTCGAAAACCTTGGCATGTTCCAGCAACTGCCGCTTGTTCCGCATCAGGTCGAATTCGATTTTATCCACAAAAAAGTAGTCGACACCCTCCTTTTCACCAGGGCGCTTGGGCCGTGTAGTGACGGAGATGGACATGGTCAGGTCCGAAAATTCGGATAAAAGCCGTCGCGACAATGTGGTCTTTCCCGCACCGGATGGTGAAGACAACACCAACATAAGACCGCGCCGGGCGACGGCGCCATCCAGGTTTACCGTTGCGGGGGTTTGCTCACTCAATATTCTGTGCCTGTTCACGGAATTGGTCGATTACCGTTTTCAGTTCAATGCCGATCTTTGTCAACGTAGAATCGTGGGATTTAGAACAAAGGGTATTGGCTTCCCGGTTGAATTCCTGGGCTAGGAAATCCAGACGCCGGCCAATGGCGCCATCATCAGCTAAGAGCTGCCGAGCTGCCTCGACATGAGCGGCGAGGCGATCCAATTCCTCGCGCACGTCCGCCTTGGTAGCCAGCAGAGCAGCCTCTTGCAGCAGGCGATCTTCTGGCAACCTATCGGTCTCACTTAGAAAATCGGCAATCTGTTTTTGCAGCCGTGCCTTCAAAGTGGTGGGCTGGGTGGCCGCCAAGGCGCTGGCATCTCTGGTCAGGGCGGCGATAGTATCCACCTGTCTGCCGACGATGTCGCCCAGGTGGCTCCCTTCCATTCTGCGATCCTCTGCCAAATCATCCAGGGCTTCTTCTAGCGTTGCCAATATGCTGGTTTCCAGTGCCTTGCGGCCGTCCACCGATTCTTCTGCTTCGATAGAAGCCACCACACCGGGCATGGCGAGCAGTCCCTCTACTGTAGGAGGGCCGGCCTTTATCC
>CAJWZI010000506.1 GCA_913049615.1 uncultured Alphaproteobacteria bacterium
GACCACCCATACCCACCTCCAAGATAGCCACCTCCACTGCGGCCTGCTGAAACAGCCACAAAGCCGCCAGTGTCCCAAATTCAAAGAAAGTTAGGGGAATCGCCTGCCGGGCGATCTCAACCGCAGTAAATGCTTGCACCAGCAGCGCTGCTTTGACATTCGTTCCGCCAATCCGAATTCGCTCTTGATACTCAATCAGGTGCGGAGACGTATAGGTACCCACTTTGCGTCCGGCGCTTTGAAGTACCGATTCCAGAATCGCGGCCGATGAACCTTTGCCATTAGTTCCGCCCACTGTAATCACGATCGGCGGTCGAATAAGCCGCAGGACATGTCGAACCCGACGTACCCGATCTAGGCTATGGACTCGCGAACGGAAATGAATCGACTGAATATGATCCAGCCATTGTTCCAGGGACGCGGGGATTGATGACATTGAGTCAAGCAGTTGTTCCGATTATGCTTTGAGGACCGATGAAAAATCACTCATACGTCGGCAAATAATAACTCTGCTTCCGCTTCAATTGGCGTATCAAATCCTAACGTCACGATCAACGAATGAATTAACGTGCGAAGTTCCCTGCGATCAACGATATGGTCAATCGCGCCGTGCTCAATAAGAAATTCGGCTCGCTGGAATCCCTCCGGTAGTATTTCCCGAACCGTCTGCTCGATCACCCTCGGGCCGGCAAATCCGATCAAGGCGTTCGGCTCCGCAAGAATAATGTCACCGAGCATCGCCAAGCTCGCCGATACACCCCCCATCGTCGGATCGGTGAGTACCGCAATAAATGGCACCTTCGCCAAACGCAAGCGATTTAATATCGAGACCGTCTTTGCCATCTGCATCAGAGATAACAACGCTTCCTGCATGCGGGCACCACCGCTCGCAGTAAAACAGATATACGGTGCATTAAGTTCGAGAGCCCGTTCCCCGGCTCGCACGAACCGCTCACCTACCACAGAACCCATAGAACCGCCCATATAGTTAAACTCAAATGCCGCTGCCAAAACGGGCACATGGTTCAGCGTGCCGCCAGCTGCTACCAATGCCTCGCTTTCCCCACTGGCCTTACGGGCATCTACGAGACGATCGCGATATTTTTTTGTATCACGAAATTTCAAGTAGTCCAGCGGATGTAATTCCGCACCAATTTCTTGGAAAGTGCCATCATCCAGGAAAGCTTTAAGTCGCGTGCGGGCTGGGATTCGCATGTGATGGCTGCATTTTGGGCAAACGCAGAGATTTCGTTCCAACTCTGCGCCATACAGGACTGCCGTGCAGCCATCGCATTTCTGCCAGAGCCCCTCGGGAACACTTTTTTTCGGCAGTACCGCCGTCACTTTAATCTTCGGCGGCAACAAACGGTTAAACCAGCTCATGGAGTACCGTTGCCCATTTCTGTAGCAGTGGTGACCGCCTGATTGCACGCTCTGACCACCGCAACCAAATCCGCAATCTTACTAGGGTCCTTGATCCCTGGGGCGCTTTCCACACCGGTGCTGACGTCCACTCCATAAGCGCCTGACAGCATGATGGCTTCTGCTACATTTAAAGGGTTGAGGCCTCCTGCAAGAACCACCGGTTTTTCCCGACAGTCTCTGGCCCGCTCCCAAGAGAACGACTCACCGGTCCCACCATATTTCTGTGGATGATAACTGTCCAACAAGATGGCCCTCGCCGCCGGGTGAGATCGCGCGACTTCTGCAGGCAGAACGCCATCTTTCATCCGCACTGTTTTTATGTACGGGATCCCATACTGCTCACAATCCACGGCTGACTCGTCACCATGGAACTGAAGACAGGTAACATGAACTTTCGTTAGAACTTCCTCAATTTCTTGTGGTGAGCCGTTGACAAATACGCCAACCACAGTCGTAAACGCCGAAACATCTGCAGCAATTTCTGCGGCAGCGCCCATATCAACCGCCCTGGGACTGGGACGATAAAATATTAGCCCCAACGCATCTACGCCGGCATCGTTTGCGCTTCTGGCGTCAATCGGGCGGGTAAGTCCGCAGATTTTAATTCGGGTTCGCATCAAGAAAAATGACAGCGACGCAGCGGTTGGGACGATTCCCGCGACCGATTTAGCCGCGGAGCCTTAGGATGATAGTTTGTGCCTCGGATGATAATTACCGCCACGCTTGA
>CAJWZI010000507.1 GCA_913049615.1 uncultured Alphaproteobacteria bacterium
GTGCCTTCCATGTTTTCATAAAAGTGCGACGCGTCGGAGGCCAGAACTACCCAGCCGCGTTTGGTCAAAATCCGAACGCATTGCACTCCTGCAGTGTGGCCGCCAATCCAATGCACTGAAATCCCGGGCGCAATTTCCGCAGCGCCATCGTGGAACATCACGCGGCCATCGAATACCCGTCGCACCATGGTGCAGATATGGTCGGGCGCATAGGCATGGCCGAAGGGTTCGTGGCACATATGCTTGCCCGTTGCGTAATTCATTTCGCTTTCCTGCAGATGGAAGCGTGCTGCGGGGAAGTCATCCAGAGTGCCGGCGTGGTCATAGTGCAGGTGGGTTATGATCACATCCTCGATCTTTGCCGCGTCAATGCCCATGATCTCCAGCCCCTCGCAGGGCAGGCGAGTAATGGTGCGACCGCGCTTGTCACCCTCCGTGCGTTCGAAACCCGTATCGACCACAATGGTGCGGTTTTCATTTCGGACGGCCCAGACAAAATAGTCCAAGGGCATTTCGCTGTCGTGCAAATCTATAGGATGGCTGGGAGTTATAATGAAATTGTCCCGGCGCATCCGGCTGGTTACTGTGCCGTAACGAATGGCGAAGACTTCATAGGTTTCAGGGGCGTTCATAATCATTTCTCCTTCGTCTTCTAACGGGCTAGATACCCACCATCGATCACTAATTCACTTCCCGAGACAAATTTGGCGCCATCGGAGGCCAGGTACAGGACGCCTTCGGCAATGTCACTAGGCTCGCCCATCTGACCAGTGGGTTGGGACTTCAGGATCGCCTCTCGCCGTTCCGGACCGCCGCGCTGTATGGCACCGCCCACCATTGGGGTGTCAATAAAGCCGGGATGCACAGAGCAGACTCGGATGTTTAAACCCCTCGCGGCACACTCCATGGCTACAGCCTTGGTCAATAATCGCACTCCGCCCTTGGAGGCAGTATACGCAGCGGTATTAGGCAGTCCGACAACGCCCAAAACCGATGATGTATTGATTATGACGCCTCCGTTTTCGGTCATAGCGCGCACACTGTGCTTTATACCTAGGAACACGCCGTCAAGGTTTACCGACATAGTCTGTCGCCAATATTCCAAGGTCATTTCGTCGACTGGCACGCCCCCACCGCCAACGCCGGCGTTGTTGAAAAGGATGTCCACTTGGCCATGTTCATCCAGGACCCGGCCTATGACATTTTCCCAGGCCGCTTCATCCGTGACATCGTGATGATGGTAGGTTGCCTGGCCTTCCTTTTCTCTAATACCTGCGGCGACTTCGTCGCCCAGGCTGTCTTGTAGATCCGTTAGAACTACTGCCGCGCCTTCTTGGGCGAGTAGTTCGCTGGTCGCCCGCCCTATGCCGGAGGAACCCCCGGTCACCAAAGCCACTTTCCCAGATACGCGTCCCATGATCACCTCCCAATTATATTTTCCGTCTGTAGAATGGGCCAGGGCCCTGGCCAGATCAAATGCTCCGAGCGTATTATGCTGCGATTTTTTTTGGTAGGGAGCGAGATATGGACAAGGCACTTTATGAAAAAGGCCTGAGCATTCGAAAGGAAGTTCTGGGCGAGGAATACGTGAACCGAAATATCAATAACGTGAACGATTTCAACAGCCATTTTCAGGAAATGGTGACCGAATTCGCATGGGGAGGAATTTGGGGCGATGATACGTTAGAGAAAAAGACCCGATCTCTGATTAATCTGGCCATGCTGTCGGCTCTCGGCCGAAGCCATGAGTTCGAGTTGCATTTTCGGGCCGCTCTAAATAATGGCTGCAGCACAGACGAAATTCGCGCCACCCTTGAGCAAGTCGCCATTTATTGCGGCATGCCGGCGGGGGTGGAAGCTTTCCGCATAGGGCGGCGTATCTTGGATGAGCAGCAGGGTGGTGACTAGGCGTGGCAGCGGAATTTCGTCCTATGGTTGGCTTTATAGGCCTGGGCGCCATGGGCAGCCGCATGGCTGAAAATGTAGCCAAGGCCGGTTTTGAGTTGATTTGCTACGATGTAGCGGGGACTAAGGAACGGGCGCCGAAAGATGCCAAGATTGGGACGTCGGTAGGCGCAGTGGCCGCGGCGGCGGAGGTCGTTATCCTCAGCCTGCCCAATGGCGACGTATCCGCCGCAGTGGCG
>CAJWZI010000508.1 GCA_913049615.1 uncultured Alphaproteobacteria bacterium
TGGGCAAAGCAGTTCTGCGACTCTAAGCTATTTTTTACCCAGCAACAGGTTCAGGGCTAGGGCCAGTACCAGGACGGCTCCGCCCAGGGCGCACAAAGGCTCTAATTCTGTTGTCAGATCGAATAGGTATGATAGGCCGTAGACTCCCAACGCTTGGCCAATCAAAAAAAGGATTCTCGCCCAACGCCCGCCGCCGGTTTGGGCCTGGTTGTTGCCCATTCATTCGGGTGGCGAGGCCATCAGAAAATCGAAATCCGCGCCCAGGTCCGCCTGAGTGACATGGTCAACATACAGCTTGGCGTAACCTCTATCGGGCGTCGCCTGGTGCAGTAGAGAATCCTTTTGTCGCTGGTTTAAAACGGCATTAGAAACGTTTAATTTCAACGATTTATTAGAAATACTTAAACTAATTTCGTCACCGGTTCTGACTAAGCCTATGGCCCCACCAATAGCCGCTTCCGGCGTGACGTGTAGAACGATAGTGCCAAAGGCGGTGCCAGACATACGGCAATCGGAAATGCGTACCATGTCCTTGACTCCAGCTTCGGCTAGTTTCTTTGGAATTGGAATGTAGCCGGCTTCCGGCATGCCGGCATGGCTTTTCGGGCCGGCGTTTTGCAGGATTAGGATGTCGTCCGCTTTCACGTCTAGATCATCACAGTCGATGCGGTCGGCCAAGTCCTCAAGCGATTCAAAAACCACGGCACGGCCGGTGTGTTCAAACAGGTTGGGGTCTGCTGCAGAACGTTTTAAAATAGCGCCGCCTGGGGCCAGATTTCCAAACAAGGCGACTAGTCCGCCGACAGCTTCAAAGGGTTCCTCGAGATTCCTTATTATGGTTCGATCCACATAATCGGGTGAATCTTCCAAACGTTGTCGCATCGTTTCGCCGGTGATGGTTTGGCAATCAAGATGCAAAAGGGGCTGCAATTCTCGCAGTAGGGTCCCCATACCCCCTGCAGCATGAAAATCTTCCATATAACCAACGCCCGTGGGCTTTAAATTGATTAAAACCGGAGTGGTGTCACTGAGCTCGTTGAGACGTTTCAGAGATATTTTGATGCCCAAGCGTCCCGCTAGGGCGGTCAGATGCAATATTCCGTTCGTGGAACCACCCAACGCTAGCAACACTCGTAGGGCATTTTCCACCGAATATCCCGTGATCAGCTTAGATGGAGTTAGCCCCAGCCGCGCTGTTTCCAGGACCTGTTTGCCCGTGGCCTCCGCGGCGCGCAGGCGGTCCGCATGTACTGCAGGAATCGTAGCGGTGCCCGGTAACGTCATGCCCAGTGTTTCTGCAATACAAGCCATGGTGGAGGCGGTGCCCATAACCGCGCAGGTCCCCATTGTGGTTGCAAGGTTGCCCTCAATCTTACCAATTTCTTTCGAATCTATCCGACCAGCACGAAATTCCGCCCAAAATCGCCGGCAATCCGTGCATGCCCCTAGACGTTGCCCCTCATGACGCCCCGTCATCATGGGACCGGTGACGAGCTGTATGGTCGGTAGATCGGCTGAGGCCGCGCCCATCAATTGCGCAGGTACAGTTTTGTCACAACCGCCTACAAGCACGACCGCATCCATAGGCTGGGCCCGGATCATCTCCTCCGTATCCATGGACATAAGGTTGCGGAACATCAATGATGTGGGGTTAAGGAACACTTCTCCCAACGAAATCGTTGGAAAATCAATTGGCAGGCCACCCGTTGCTAGTACCCCCCGTTTCACCGCGGCCACTAGCTCCGGTACTCCCCTATGACAATTGTTGTAGCCCGATGCCGTATTGACGATACCCACGATTGGCCGGTCTAGCATCTCGTCCGAATAACCCATGGACTTGGCGAAAGATCGGCGCAGATAAAGCGAAAAATCTTTGTCGCCGTAATTCGTGAGGCCAAGAGAGAGGCCCTTGGGATTGTCATCGTTGCTCATGGTCTATTGCCTCAGAATTATTTCTCTTTACCAAGCCCGATGTCCCGGTGCGGGCGGATCCTCCGGTTTTCCTGCGAAGCATTGGGCGATGGACATCCACTTGGTTGCCACATCCCCCACAACCTTCAAATTAACATCTGCAATGTTTCGGCCCTGGGTGACCACGTGGCAGAATTCGACAGCCGCGCCTTCCACCAAATTAGTTTC
>CAJWZI010000509.1 GCA_913049615.1 uncultured Alphaproteobacteria bacterium
GAAACAGTCCCTCTTCCCAACCTGGCAGAAATACGGTGTCAAATTCCAGACCTTTTGATCCGTGGAGGGTCAGGATGTTGACCGCGTCGTCGGCCTGGGCCATTTCCATATCCGTGACCAGGCTGACATGCTCCAAGAAACCGCTCAGTTTGTCGAACTGTTCCAGGGCGACCATCAGTTCCTTGAGGTTTTCCAATTTACTCGGTGCCTTCACATCCTTGCTGGCCTGCCACATGCCGGTGTAGCCGCTTTCGTCCAGGACGATTCCCGTCAATTCACTTGGCGGTAGGTCCGCCATTAGACCGCGCCAGCGGTCCAGGTCCTCCAGTAATTTGCGAAGGCTGTTGCGGGCACGTGCCTTCAGGTCGTCGCCGTTAACCATCGATTGGGCTGCCCGTGTCAGGGAGGCGTCCATGCCGCGGGCGGCCTGATGCAGCAACTGAATAGTCGCGTTGCCCAGGCCACGCCTGGGCGTATTCACGATGCGTTCGAACGCCAAGTCGTCGTCAGGTTGCGCGATAACCCTCAAATAGGCGACAGCATCCCGTATCTCGGCCCGTTCAAAAAACCGGGTTCCGCCGATCAAGCGGTAGGGAACGCCGAGTGTCAGAAAGCGTTCCTCGAACTCGCGGGTCTGAAAGGATGCTCGGACTAGCACCGCCATTTCATTCAACTGTTGTTCCTGGCGCTGTAGGTCCTCTACCTTTTCGCCTACGGCGCGGGCTTCTTCCGCCCCGTCCCAGTGGCCGCGAACCTGCACCTTTTCTCCGTCGTTGACCTCGGTCCACAAGGTTTTGCCCAGTCGGCCCTCGTTCTTATTGATCAGGCCTGAGGCGGCGCCCAGGATATGCGGCGTGGAGCGATAATTGCGTTCCAGGCGGACCACCGTGGCGCCCGGGAAATCCTTTTCAAACCGTAGGATGTTGCCCACCTCTGCACCCCGCCAGGAATAGATCGATTGGTCGTCGTCACCAACACAGCAAATATTCTTATGTCCTTGGGCCAAGAGACGCAGAAGCAGATATTGTGAGACGTTGGTATCCTGATATTCATCCACCAGGATATAGCGGAACTGCTTTTGGTAGCTGGCCAGAATATCTCCATGATTGGCAAAAATTGTCAGGCAATGTAGCAGCAGATCACCAAAATCACAGGCATTCAGAACTTTCAACCGCTCCTGATAGGCTTTGTATAGGATCACACCCCTGCCGTTAGCAAAGCGCTCGCCTTCACCGGGCGGCACTTTTTCGGGGGCCAGGCCACGATCCTTCCACCGGTCAATGGCCGCTGCCAGCTGGCGGGGGGGCCAACGTTTCGGATCTAGTTGCTCTGCCTCGATTAATTGTTTCAACAGGCGCAGCTGGTCGTCAGTGTCCAGGATTGTGAAGTTACTCTTCAATCCAACGAGTTCACCATGGCGGCGCAGCAGACGCACGCCGATGGAATGGAACGTGCCCAGCCATAACCCTTCCAACGCGCGGCCCACAAGTTCCGCCGTACGCTGAGCCATCTCGCGCGCCGCCTTGTTAGTGAAGGTGACAACTAGCAACTGGGAGGGAAAGGCCAACCGCTGATGTAAAATATGAGCCAGCCTTGTTGTAAGGACCCGGGTTTTGCCGGTACCCGCGCCGGCTAAAACCAAAAGCGGGCCACCCACTACTTCCACCGCCGACCGTTGCTCTAGATTCAATAAGTCGAAATACATCGGCTCCCCCGGCGTATCCGGAGCCATGGCCTCTGTCATCTGTTCTAGATCGAAAGGATCGTCAGGCATGTTCCCTGATATAGCTCATCGCTGTGCTTTTGGCACCCACCGCTGGGTAGGGCCCCTGGAAAAATTTTTTTAAAAATTTAGTCGCATCCAATAGCATTTAGGTGAATTATGTCTAATAATTGTGAGAATTACGTACTTTATTGCGGGCAGGCATACACTTGTGAAATTTTCTTTGCGTCCCACGACAAGCTGACGCATATTGCGGCCCGAATAAGTAAAGCACCGGTTAAGGTGCTTCGGGGGTTAGTAGAGGATTACGAGATGAATTGGCAATACCGGTTTACTGTTGTGCCCTTTCCCGGGCGCCATACGGCGCCGCCGAAAAACGATTTCGTGACATGAGCCAAGTTTCA
>CAJWZI010000510.1 GCA_913049615.1 uncultured Alphaproteobacteria bacterium
GGTCAGATTGCGGCGGGTCGCATCGGGTTTGATGATAGAAAATGTACGTTGGATAGCCATAGTTTTGGCTTTCTATATTATAGAAATGTGAATTGCGCGCGGTTTATATCGGCTTCGCCTTGACCCCGCAACCATGCTAAAGAGCAATAATGCTACACATCAAGAATTTGACGTACCGCATAGGCGGACGGGATATCTTAACGGATACATCGGTGCATGTGCCAGCTCGTCACAAAGTGGGTGTCGTGGGACATAATGGCGCCGGAAAGAGCACGTTATTGAAGTTGATTTCAGCGGAATTGTCAGCGGATGCAGGCAGCATCCGCTGTGCCCGCAAGGCCAGCATAGGTATGTTGGCGCAGGAAGCGCCCGGTGGACCGCAAACATTGTTGGATCATGTGCTGGACGCGGACACGGAGCGTAGCTCTCTCATGGCGGAAGCTGTGAGGGCAACGGATCCCAACCGTATTAGCGTGATTCTCCAACGATTGGAAGATATCAATGCCTACGCCGCGCCGGCCCGCGCCGCTGCCATTCTGGCGGGTCTGGGGTTTGATGAACCGGAGCAAAAACGCCCGTTGTCTGAGTTTTCGGGCGGTTGGCGCATGCGAGTTGCCTTAGCCGCCTTACTTTTCTTAGCACCCGATCTCCTATTGCTGGACGAACCCACAAACTATCTCGATCTTGAAGGTGCCCTGTGGCTGGAGAACTACCTTCGTCGTTATCCACATACGGTGATGCTGGTCAGCCATGACAGGGACTTATTGAACAACGCCGTGACCTCGATCCTGCATGTAGACCAAGGTCATTTAACCTTGTATCGCGGCGGGTATGACTCCTTCGAGGAAACCCGGCGGGAACAGCAACTACAACAAAAACGTATGCGCCAGAGACAGGAAGCCGCACGCAAACATATGCAGTCCTACGTGGACCGTTTTCGTTATAAGGCTAACAAGGCGCGCCAAGCTCAAAGCCGCCTGAAAGCTCTGGCCCGGATGCGGCCAATTGCGGAGGCAGTTATCGATCCTTCTGTGAATTTTCAATTCCCCAATTCCGATAACCTTAAATCCCCGATGATCAGTCTGGAACAGGCCGCTGTCGGCTATGTAGACGGGGTTCCTATCCTCTCGGGCCTGGACCTGCGCATCGATGCCAATGACCGCATCGCTCTGCTAGGACGTAACGGCAACGGGAAATCGACCTTAGCCAATCTGATTGAAGGGCGCCTAAAACCCATGGCTGGGAAAATTCGACGCAGCAGTAAACTGCGTACGGGATTCTTCGCCCAACATCAGATTGAGGATCTGCGGGCAAATGAAACACCTGTTGATCACCTACAGCATCTTTTACCGGATTTAAATGAATCTGGGCTTCGCCACCGTCTCGGCGCCTTCGGGTTAATCCAAAAGCGGGCGGAGACAAAAGTGGGTCAATTATCCGGCGGCGAACGGGCTCGCCTTGTTTTGGCCCTAATCACCGTAAAGAGCCCACATCTATTAATTCTGGACGAACCTACTAACCATCTAGACGTGAATGCGCGCCAAGCCCTCATCCAGGCCCTGAATGACTATTCGGGTGCAGTATTGTTAATCAGCCATGACCGACATCTTCTGGAATTGACCGCTGACCAATTATGGTTAGTAGCGGACGGCACCGTTGCACCATGGGAAGGTGACATTGACGACTATCGACATCTATCCTTGCGAAAGGAAAATCCCAAGGAGAGCCAGACCGTAACCGAAAACACCCAGCATGCCTCCCGCCGGGCAAATGCCGCGAACCGTCAGCGACTGGCCCCATTGCGCAAAATCGCGAAAGCAGCAGAAGAGAAAATGACTCGCCTGCAAGAAGAACAAACGCTCATCACCCAGTCTCTGGTCGATCCGACCTTGTATGAAGGGATGCCTGAAAAACTTACTGCTTTGAACCAAAAGCGAACGCAAATAGATAAAGCCTTAGCCGAGGCTGAAGCCGCTTGGCTGGCGGCGGAAGAGGAACTGGAAGCGGCGCAAGCATAGGGGTCGCATTGGGCACGAGGCTGTCTGGTTAGAATGACTATTTACACGCCATTATAGACGCCGTGCCTTTTACACGGCGGAGGCGGCCGTTCTGAAATG
>CAJWZI010000511.1 GCA_913049615.1 uncultured Alphaproteobacteria bacterium
CCCCGAAGTGCGCTATTACAAGGTTTCCGCCGGTGATACGCTATATGCCATTTCTCGGCGCCGAAATATCTCCGTTTATGCTCTGGCGCGTCACAACAGCCTGGCACCACCTTATCGAATTCGCCCCGGCCAACGTTTGCGTTTGCCGGGCGGGCAAACTGTTATCGCGTCGAACAATAGCAGAACGACAGGACAACTTCAGAAGCAATCGGATCTTTCTGGGAAACCAATTTTGGTGCCACGACCAAAATCCAAGGGAGCGTCGCGCAGGCTTGCGCTCAAAGCAGCACCAAAACGGGCCGGTTCCCGGTTCGCTTGGCCGGTCAGAGGAAAAGTAATTTCTCGGTTTGGCGCCAAGGCCAATGGGCTGCATAACGATGGCATTAATATCGCGGTCAAGGAGGGTACGGCTGTTCGGGCGGCGGATAACGGCGTAGTGGTCTATGCCGGAAACGAGTTGCGCGGTTTTGGTAATCTTTTGCTGCTACGTCACCGGGGCGGCTGGGTTACCGCCTATGGGCATAATCAGACCTTGGATGTGAAGGTGGGCGATGTGGTGCGCCAGGGTCAGCGGATCGCGCGGGCTGGGCACACGGGTAATACCAACCGCCCGCAGCTGCATTTTGAGATCCGCAGAGGCCGGCGCGCAGTCAATCCAGTGGAACACCTAGCGGCGATACAGGCATCAGTTGATCGCCACGCCAAGGCGGCCGGCTAAATCCTGTATAAATTGCCAGGCGACTCGGCCGTTGCGGGCGCCCCGGGTCATGGACCATTCGATCGCTTGGGTGCGCAGGTCTTTCTCGCTGACCTCAAGGCCATAGTGTTTACAATAGCCGGCCAGCATGGCCAGGAAATCATCCTGACTGCAGTAATGGAAGCCCAGCCATAGGCCGAACCGGTCGGATAACGACACCTTTTCCTCTACCGCTTCGGACGGATTGATGGCGGTGGAACGTTCATTTTCCATCATGTCTCGTGGCATCAAATGTCGCCGGTTCGACGTGGCATAGAAGATGACATTACTGGGCCGTCCCTCGATACCACCTTCCAAAACAGCTTTTAAAGATTTGTACGAGGCGTCGTCATTATTGAAAGACAAATCGTCACAGAACAGGACACATCGATGATCCCTGCCGCGCAACAACTTTAACAAACGAGGCAGGGAGGGGATGTCTTCGCGATGGATTTCTACCAATTTCAGCTGGCCGGGTTCGGCCTCGACAATGGCGCCATGAAGAGCCTTGATCAGGCTGCTTTTCCCCATTCCGCGCGCACCCCATAACAGAGCATTATTGGCTGGCAGCCCGGCGGCGAAACGGCGGGTATTCTCACCCAAGATTTCACATTGGGACTCGATGCCTTGCAACAGATCAAGATCAATACGGCTGACTTCCAGGACCGGTTCCAGGCGCCCTTCGTCTGCAAGCCAGATGTAGGCGTCAGCGTCGTCGAGGTCCATGCTGCCCAAGCGGGGCGGCGACAGACGTTCCAGCGCGTCGGCGATACGGCCCAATAGCAGGGTCAGTTCGGTGGTGTCGATGGGTTTAGAAGGGGCCATAGGATCGATCAGCCTTACTGGATAAAGAGGGGCGGAACCTAGTCGCCGGGATGGCAATGGTCAACTCGGTGATAAAGGGCCCATGTAGGGCCTTGAAAAATCACTATATAAAGGGTACTTGCAAGTCGTCTTTGACGTTTGCAATCCCTTATGGCGGGGCTATAGTCCGCCCGCCTTAAGCTAGATATCGGAGAATTTCATATGCTAATTTCGCCCGCTTTTGCACAGGCCGGCGGCGCACTGGGTGGCGATATGTTTGTTCAGTTGCTGCCCCTGTTGCTGATATTCGTGGTTTTTTGGTTCTTCCTAATCCGACCGCAGCAAAAAAAGGCAAAGCAGCATCGGGAAATGGTCGCTAACGTGCGCCGGGGAGACCAGGTAGTAACCGGCGGCGGTTTGTTGGGCAAAGTGACGAAGGTTCTTGACGAGACCACGGTACAAGTAGAATTGGCAGAAAATGTCCGCGTAAAAGTTCTCTCCACTACCCTGCAGGACGTCATGAGTAAGGGGGCCCCGGTTGCCGGTGCCAAGAACGACACCAAGCCAGAGAATAAGT
>CAJWZI010000512.1 GCA_913049615.1 uncultured Alphaproteobacteria bacterium
ACAAATCACCACGCAGCAAATTCGAGGCGCCGGCGGGACGCTGATGAAACCATTTCAGCCTTGGCGATCTGTCGCGCAGATCAAGAGGAAAGGGCCAGCCGCCGAGTATGACGTCAGCATCCCTCAGCAGGCGATCCCGTTCTTCTGGGCTACCTGCGCCATGGGCATCTGGATGGAGGTAACGTTCAGATGTAAAGGCCGGCCACGTCTCACGAATTTCGCCGTCGAACCAGCCCCCCGCATCCGTTAACCGGATCGCCGGATCAACGGCCTCAATCATCGCCCGTTCTCCATCCGTCATCCGTATAATGCTCAACACATTCAAAGTGTCCATGTCCTACCACTCCGTGGACTAGCTGCTATTTACCCCATGTCAGGGCCAGGACATCCAGAGCCGCGGCCTGCTGCAGCAATTGTCGGCGGGGTTCGGGATGTAGCGCCTCCAAAGGATGACGAACTGTATCACTTTTGATGACACCGCCTTCCTTCATAACGGTCTTGGTCGCTTTAAGGCCGCATTGCCGGTTTTCAAAGTTGATCAAAGGCAAGATCCGGGCATAGGTCTTGGCGGCCTGCGTCGTTTCGCCGGCCAGATAGTCCGTGATCACAGGTCGAATGAGTTCCGGCAGAAGTGCACTCGGCATGGTGCCGGTCGCACCGGCTTCCAGATCGGCCATCAATGTTATCGCCTCCTCCCCATCAAAGGGACCCTTGATCGCGGCACCGCCGGCGGAGATGAGGTCCCGCAACTTTGCCGCCGCCCCTGGAACCTCAATCTTGAAATAGCCAATTTGCGGTATCCGGCGCGCCAGATCAGCCAAAAAGGTGACGGCTAAACTCACCCCACTCAACGGCGCATCCTGAAGCATGATCGGGATGGAAATGGCATCGGCCAGTTCTTGAAAGAAGGCGAAATTGCCCTGCTCTGACGCCCTTAATGCGGTGCCATGATACGGCGGCATTACCATGATCATGTCTGCGCCGACGGCTTCCGCCTGTCGCGCCCTGGCAACGGAGATCCTGGTGCTGAAATGGCTGCATGTCACGATGACCGGCACACGACCCGCGATATGCTCTAGGCAAATCTTGAGTAATTGGTCGCGCTCTGTGTCATTCAGCAGGAATTGCTCCGAGTAATTGGCCAGAATGCAAATGCCGTCCACATCCTGATCAATCATGCAGTCCAACACCCGTGTTTGCCCCTCCATATCCAGGCTCTCGTCCTCTTTGAACGGCGTCGGGGCAATCGGAAAGACTCCGCGATAAGGCACAAATTCTGACCGGGACGTCATCATGCTACCTGATCAAAATTCGATGACGAGGCGACCGCGGGTCCCGCCTGCCTCGAGCCTCCTATGCGCCTCACCCGCTCGCTCGGGTGTGTAGGTATCGGCCACACGGAGGGTAATTGAGCCAGATTCAACCAATTGTCGGAGCCTGTCGAGTTTCTCGAATTCGCCGTCATAAGTCCGCACCATGGTGGCGGTAAAGGAAATATCGCGCAGAGGCTCGCCGATAAAACCGCGCACCGACGTAAATGCACCGCCATCACGGACTGCAGGGATTACCAATTCGTTTTGCACGGCACCGTCGGCGAGACCGTCAACACCATCTGAGAAATGTTCACGAAATCGAGTTGCCACGTCATCGCCGCGAAGAACAACGATATCCGCCCCAAGATCGGTGACGAGTTCGCGATCGGCCTCAGAGGCATCCGCAATGACCGTCAAGCCTTCGGTTTTGGCGAGCTGTATGACGTAGCCGCCGTAGGCTCCCGCGGCACCGGTCACGGCCAGGGTTTGCCCCGACGATAGCCCAAGCAGGTCAAGGGATTGCCGGGCCGTGAGCCCATTCATTGGAAGCGTGCACGCCTCAACATGGCTGGTGCCAGCTGGCGCCGGCACAACTGACCGGGCGTTGAGTACGATCTGTTCTCGGTAGGCACCGTGGCTTGCGTTTGGCACAACCATAGCCATGACCGCATCACCAACAGCGACATTAGTTGAGATATCGTCATCCACTTCATCAACGACACCCGCCACATCCATTCCTGGAACATAGGGCGGCGGATCGATTTTTTGCTGTTCTGCACGCGAGCCGTTACGCGCCATC
>CAJWZI010000513.1 GCA_913049615.1 uncultured Alphaproteobacteria bacterium
CGGCGGTCAAATGTTCCGTTAAAACTGCTTCGGGCCATTTACGTCGAGTAGATCATCCAGTGTTCCGAGGTTGCGCTGCTCTATGCGGTTTTTGACCGCGAGCCGTTTCTCGACAGCTGGGCCTTTACCCTCATCCACCAAGGCACGGACCTTGGAGCAGTAACCGGGGGCCGTTGAGCCACGGCCCTGGAGCAGTTCACGCGGGTGATGGGACCAGGGCCTTAGCTTTCGTATCTGATAATCCGTTTCCATCAGAAATCCCATTAATCAAATCCTCAAACATGGTCTAGACAATGTTTCTGAACGTCAGATTGATCCGCTCACCCATCGCACGTTTTGATTTTGGAATTTGGTGTAGCCAATAATGCTGCGTACTACCTTTCATCAAAAGATAGCTGCCGTGCTCCAATATTATCTTGCGCTTTTCATCGAGGGATTTGTGCTTCATCTGAAACGATCTGGCTTCGCCAAAACTCACGGATCCTATGAGCGGATTTTGGCCAAGTTCAGGCTCATCGTCGGCATGCCACGAAACGCTGTCCGAGCCGTTACGATATCGATTCAATAAAACACTATTGAACGAATAATCAGATACGCCTTCGATACGACGCTTAATTTCTAGTAGCGGAGTAATCCACTCGAGAGAGCGTACTGTGATGCCAGAATAGATATACGTTTTAGCTGGGTCACCATACCAAGCAGTCAGTCTTGGAAGGTCATGCACCTGCCCGTATAGCTTGATCTTTTCTTGCTTCCACGTCACTTCTCGTTGCAGTTGTGTGAACAACAAATCAGCTTCGGATAGGCTAAAAAGGCCCAGAAAATAAACAACTTCTGCATCGGGCATCGATATTTTGACTCCGGATCCAGGAGTGCCGGGTTCATCAGCAAAAAGATCATAAGTCATAGTTTTCCTCTGACAATCATTCGCGGCCAAAGAAGGGGCGTGGGAGTTATTCACGGAGATCAATTAAAGGCCTTCAGCCGTTGGTTGGTCTCTGCCGCCAAACTTTGCACCAGATCCGTGGCTGTCCGCTCTTTGGTCAAAGACGCTGACTGGCCGGAAAATAGAGCGGAGACATTATGATCTCCGGTCGAGGTTAAGGGATAAACCAGTTCGAGCTGAGCGGGAAATGGCAGAGCCTCGTCATCCGATTTGGACAGTTCGTCTATCAGCTCATTCTTGATATACCTGGCCGGCAGGCCGGAAATTAATTCGGTGACGATTGTGTTGGCGTCCTCACCTCCGCCAAGGGCGGCGCGATGGACATCGGGTACGGCGGCCTCTTCACATCGCAAGAATGCTGTGCCCAATTGAACTGCACTGGCTCCCAGCATGAAGGCGGCGGCGACCGTACGACCATCGGAAACGCCTCCCGCCGCAATAACAGGAACGCTGACTGCGTCGACCACTTGGGGCAAAAGGGCAAATAAGCCGGGCTGCATTGAAATATCCACGCCCGTGAACGTTCCCCGATGCCCGCCTGCCTCAGTACCTTGGGCGATGACGGCGTCGGCGCCTTGATCTTCCAACGCCCGCGCTTCTGCCACTGTGGTGGCACTGGATATAATGAAAATGCCCGACGCTTTAAGGGTCTGCATTATATTGGGCGCAGGCAAGCCGAAATGGAAACTAATAACCTCAGGCTTGGTTCGCTGCAGCACGTCCAGGTGTCCCGGATCGATATTGCTCGCGCTGGGTTCAGGTGTTGGGATAGGGCCAAGACCTTTGTCGTCATATAATTCCTGCACTTTGGCGCGCATGGCCATGCCCTTGGCGCTAATATCACCGGGGTTGTCCCATAAAGGATAACTGACATTGACGCTGCCGCCGCTTTGTTGGCGAAAGCCGGCGATGCGCCGTTCGGCGTCTTCGGCGGAAAAACCCAACATTCCCAGGCCGCCTAAGCCGCCTGCGTTGGAGACTGCGGCTGCAAGTGCCGGTGTAACCAAGCGGCCCATAGGCGCCTGCAGGACCGGCCAATCCAGGTTCAATCGTTCCGTCAATGGATTTTGTGACCACATATCGTTCGCCCCCAAAATATCTTCGTAGATGCAAATTCTCACAAGGTTATGCATTCAATTCTATTCTGAAAAGCAGATGTTT
>CAJWZI010000514.1 GCA_913049615.1 uncultured Alphaproteobacteria bacterium
AAATGACTAAAACGATGGAAGCTGAGGGTGCCTTGATCGCCACATTGTTCGTTGGTTTTCCTCATGCGGATATCCACAATGCTGGCCTTTCAGCCGTTGTGGTTACGGATAATAACCAGGCGCTGGCTGAAAAATACCGTGATCAGTTGCTGGATTTTGCGTGGAAGGAGCGCGAGTCGTTTGTATATCAGATAGAACCCCTGGAGAAGTCATTGGCCCGGGCCAAGGCCGCCACGGAAGGGCCGGTCATCGTGCTGGATCATTACGACAACGCAGCCTCGGGTGGGACTATGGACACTATGACCGTACTAAGAGGCGTGCTCGCAACAGGCCTTGAAGACGTCGCAGTCTTTGCCATCCATGATCCCAGCGCTGTGCAGGAGATGATCGCTGTTGGTATCGGGTCCCAAGTTGCCTTGAAACTGGGTGGTAAGTTCGACATGCCGTCCATCGGGTGCAAGGGAGAACCGTTACCGGTAACAGGCACGGTTAAGCTAATTTCCAATGGCCAATTCCATAATCTGGGCCCGGCCCAGACCGGTATCTTGCAAGATATGGGACCCACAGTAGTGTTGGACACCGGCAAGGTCGAGATCGTAGTGATCAGTCGCCACCAAGAACCAAATGACCTAAACTGTTTTTTAAGCCTTGGCATCGATCCCCTGACAAAAAAATACCTTATGCTGAAGAGCCGTATTCACTATCGCGCCGGTTTCGGCAAGGTGGCAAAGCAGGTGATCGAGTGCGCCGGCGTAGGTGTCTGTACCTCGGACTATGACATGCTGGATTTCAAGAACGTGCGCCGACCAATTTATCCCCTGGATAAAATCAACGACCCCAACCCCACGTAGGAAAGGACCAAAGCGATGCCAAGGGGCGAAATCATCTTCACGGGAATGGACCGAGTAATCTTTGGCCAGGAAGCGTCCTCTGCCATCGTGGCGGAAGCAGCGCGGTTCGACGCCAAACGGGTCTTTCTGTTGGTCAGCAGAACATTGAACCGGGAAACGGACGCGGTTGATGTAATAGCCGAGGCGCTTGGCACTAGCTTTGCCGGGCGATGCGATCATATGCCATCTCATTCTCCACGAGAAGCGGTTGTCGCCTGCGCCAACGCCGCGCGGGATGCCGATTGCGACCTGTTGGTCTGTTTTGGCGGTGGCTCAGTCACCGACGGCGGAAAGGGCGTAACAATTTGCCTGGAACATAACATTACCGATGTGTCTGGGTTGGAGCCGTTTCGGACAGTTGTCGATGAAAATGGCAACCGCCACTACCCGGAATATGCCGCACCAACGGTACGCTCGATTATTGTTCCTACCACATTATCAGGGGGCGAATTCAATGCCCGCGCCGGAATTACCAACACGGTGGAAAAGCTGAAACAAAGCTACATCCATCCTGGCATTATCCCTATATCCGTCATCCTGGATCCGGCAGTAACGGTCTACACGCCAGAATGGCTATGGCTGTCCACGGGCATTAGGGCCGTGGATCATGCAGTGGAAACTTATTGCTCCCTGGACGCCAATGCCTATACCGACGGTGCCGCTTTGCAGGCACTGCGCCTATTAAGTGAAGGACTGAGCAGGGTTAAGGCTGAGCCATCAGATCTCGATGCCCGCCTGCAATGTCTCATGGGTGCCTGGATTTCTATGACCGGCGTGGTGACTGGCACGCGCCTTGGCGCCAGCCCCGCCATTGGCCATATCCTGGGCGGCACGGCGAACGTCCCTCACGGCCATACTTCGTGTGTAATGCTGCCCTACGTAATGGATTACAATGCTGCGATCAATTCCCACCGTCAGGCTGAGATCGCGGCAGCGTTAGGTCAACCTGCCGTCTCGGCGGGCGATGCCTTGGACAAGCTGATTTCAGGACTAGGCATGCCTCGTACCCTACGAGAAGTGGGCATCACTGAAGATCAACTGCCAAAATTAGCCGAGAACTGCATGCTGGATTCGTGGACATATTCCAACCCCCGGGAAATCCGCTCACCCGAGCAGGTGATGGAAATTCTGCGAGCGGCCTACTAATCAATTTACCTATTAGTCGGCATGGATCGTGGGCAGAATTTTCCAGCTACCATGCGCCAGT
>CAJWZI010000515.1 GCA_913049615.1 uncultured Alphaproteobacteria bacterium
ATCTACTAAGCCAAAATACCCAAGCGCTAGGCCCGAGCCGATGGCTCGGGCCTTGTTGCTTTTAGACTGTTTTGGACTTTGAATATTTCACCTGCTCTCTCAGCCGAGCTGCCCCTTAAAGTTACCTCCTGTGCGGTCGGGCTGCGGGAACCGGGACCTCAGCGTTCAGACAACATCAAAATTGTCTGAATAAGGGTTAATCAGCGGTTGCAATATGTTCTCGCTTCACCAAATCCCAATCGATCTGGTAGCCCAAGCCCGGTTCTGTTGGCGCATGGACGTAACCATCCACATATTGAATATCCTCTACCAGGCCAAATTCGTTGGCACCCGTGCAGGGAAAGAATTCAAAGAATTCGCAATTCTGCACCGCCATGGTGACGTGTAGATTGGCCACGTTATTGAGCGAATTGCCACCGTGATGAATTTCACACTTCATGTTGAAGCCCTCGGCCAGATGGCATAGGCGTAGAAGAGGCGTGATGCCACCCGTAATGGCCACATCGCCCCGCAATTTATCCGTGGCATTCTGCGTGATCCATTGCGCCATACCGTAAAAACGGCCGGGTGCATATTCCGTGGACATGATAGGGATATCGAGTTTTTGTTTTAGTTTTACGTAATTGTAAATGTCCTCTTCCACCAATGGATCTTCATACCAATAATAATCAGATTCCTCGATTGCCCGGCCCACGCGCATGGCGTCTTCGTACTGATAGGCCCACATGGAGTCCATCATCAGCTTCATCTCACCGCCCACACCTTCCCGTACGGCCTGGGCTATTTCGATATCTGGCTGGGCCTTGCCGTGGGGGTGTAGTTTGTGGGCAGTCCAGCCCATTTCCTTGAAGCGAAGGGCTTCCTCCACATAGGCCTCCTTGGTTTCGTGATAGGCAGTGGAGGAATAGACTGGCACGCTTTCCTTACAAGTTCCCAAAAGGCGATGAATGGGCTGCCCCGTCGTCTTGCCGTTGATGTCCCAAAGACAGATATCGATGGCCCCGATTACATTGGTCGCTACAGAACGGTTCATCTTCCACATTTGCCACCAGATTGCGCCAATATCCTGTGGGTTGCGGCCCATGATCATGGGCTTGATAAACTCGATCAGACCTGGGACAAAATGCTGTGCACCCATGCGCGAAGAACCCAGAAACGCATTGCCGCTAACGCCTTGGTCCGTCTCCACGGTGACTATGCCCAATTGCTGATCTTGACCGAACATAGTCCCCACCCCGGTCTTCCAGCCCTGGGACTTCCAGTTAACAATATCAACCTTTACATCGCTAATTTTCATGGCTGCTTCCTTCCATTTGTGGCTGATCCTGCACTTTAGGCCACGACATGCCGTAATTGCTGACTAATTCAGTCCATTTGTACTAAGTCAATTTTGTCTCCAAAACCACAAACCCCTGGCGATCGAGGACCGCCAGGGGTTTGGGTATTTTTGGTGGCTCCTCCCAGACTCGAACTGGGGACACCGGGATTATGATTCCCGTGCTCTAACCAACTGAGCTAAGGAGCCGATGAGAAGGGGGATATAGGGTTCCCCCAGGCAAGCTGTCAAGATGTCATCGACAGCGTGCCATCCGGTCATTAAATTGGCGACCATGGCCGAGATTAACGATCCTATTGCTCATTTCCAATCCTGGTTGGCGGAGGCGGATATATCCGAACCGAACGACCCGACGTCCATGGCGCTGGCTACGGCAGATGGCAGCGGCGTGCCAAATGTACGGATGGTATTGTTGAAGGGGGTAGATCAGGCTGGCTTTGTATTCTACACAAATTTCGAAAGTGCCAAAGGAAATGAGCTCGAAGCCAATCCCCAGGCGGCCTTGTGTTTTCACTGGAAGTCCCTGCGCCGCCAGGTGCGCGTTCAGGGCCAGATCGAGGTGGTCACGGATCAAGAGGCCGACGACTATTTTGCATCCCGCGCCAAGGATAGTCAGATCGGCGCCTGGGCCAGCCAGCAATCTCGGCCCCTAGAGAACCGCTTCGCCCTAGAAAAGGCGGTGGCGCGTTACGCTGCCAAGCATGTCGTGGGTGCCGTACCACGCCCACCCTACTGGTCCGGCTACCGTTTG
>CAJWZI010000516.1 GCA_913049615.1 uncultured Alphaproteobacteria bacterium
ACGTACCCTCATCGACCTTGCGCTCGACTGCCTCGAACTCTTCAAGTGTACAGGGAATGAATTTCACTCGGTCGCCGGGTTGCAGCAGACATATCGAGTCCTTAAACATGGGTAAACGCTGCTCCCGATCCCAGATGGGGACGGGCGTGCGAGCAAAAATCTGGATCCCGCCGGGCAGATCTTCTGGGTAGATTCCCGTCGTGCCACCTCCGAGGCCGACGGTTCCTTTTTTGGTCCATAGCCTGGGCGGATTGTAGCGTGGCGCAGTTAGCCGACAGCGCGGATCCAGCGGCATCATGAAGGGGACCCCAGGCCACCACCCGATCGCCGCGACCCAATATTCGGTGCCCGAGTGGACGCGAACGAGCTGTTCGACGTTTTCAAGATCATTCGATTTGACGACCAACTCCGGGTCTCGGGTTTCTTTCGAGAATTTTTCTATGTAGCGATTGACTGCCTCTTCGCTCCAAGGGTCGAGATAGGCCGTTGGAAAATAGAACAGTCTGCTTTCGAGACGAGCGTCGACGGCCGGACCGAGCGAGCTGGCAAGCACCCGCAATTCTTCCTTGAGACGATCAAATGAGACCTCATTGGGGTCGTAATGAACGAGAAGGGAGGCATAGGCCGGCGACGTTTCTATAACGCCTCGCGTCCGTTCCGCGACAATTGCGCGCGCGACGCCGTGAACAAAGAAATTGAGGTCAAGGCGCATCTCGTTGCCGAATTCGATGAGCAAGAAACGATCCCCGCCTGGAAGAAATCGTGGTGTATCGTAAATCATTGCGCCTTTTGGCCCACCCGTGCCTGGCTTGCCTGCCTGTCCCGCGTCATTGCAGAAGAGTGCTCCTATTCTTGTCTAGAGGGCTCACCGTCATGATCTATCCAGTTCACGCATTCGTTCCATTATTGCACGTCTCGGTTCCCCGCGACGAGATCACTTTGGGCACATCAATTCTCCGCGCGCGCTATGATGGCCGAAATAAGGGAAGATGCTAACGGCCGGCACCAGCAACGTTGTGGCCATCGGCAAAGAGAGTTACATCAAGATCACCGACCGCACCAAGAAGCTGATAAAGTAGAATGGGAGTGGATTTCCTTGGTCAATTTGGCAAATGCCCTGATCGACCACAACCAAGTGTGCGAAGCACCGGTGATCGCCGTGCCACACGAACAATGGACCGAATACCCACTTGCCGTCGTCGTGCCACTGGAAGCGGCTAAGCTAAGCGCTGAAGAACTTGGAGAGTATCTGAGCGGTAATTTTGCAAAATGGTGGCTTCCGGACGCCTACGAGTTTATCGACGAACTTCCGCGCACCTCGACCGGAAAATTTTAAAAACTGCGCTCCGCGAAAAATTCGCCGTGCGCGATTGGAGCGGTTTAGCCGCCCAGGAGTATTTCATGTTCAAACACCATACCGCAGAGATTGGCGATGTCCGGCTGCATTATGTGACAGTCGGGAATGGCCCACAGGCAATTTGCCTTCTCCATGGTTGGCCACAGACCTGGTGGGAATGGCGCCGGGTTATGCCGGCATTGGCCGAACATTTTACGGTTGTCGCGCCCGACATGCGGGGGCTCGGCGATTCTTCATGCCCTGCCGGGGGGTATGATAAGCGCAACATCGCCAACGACATCTGGCGGCTCATGCATGGCACCCTCGGCCATCACCGCTTCTTTCTGGCTGGCCATGATTGGGGCGGTCCGGTGGCCTATGCTCTAGCCCATGCGCATGGTGAAGCTGTGACGCGCCTTGCCATACTTGACGTGGTGGTGCCGTTTGGTAGCGCCAACGCATTGACCTGGGGCGGCAAGCGCTGGCATCACGGATTTCATTGGGTTCAAGACCTTCCCGAGGCGCTAGTGGCAGGACGTGAACGGATGTATCTCTCGTGGTTTTACAGCAATCTCGCCTACAACCCCGCAGCGATTACGCCGGAGGATATCAACGAATATGTTCGCGCCTATTCACAGCCAGGCGTTTTGCGCGCCGGCTTTGAATTTTACCGCGCCACGCCAACTGATATCGCGCACAATAACGAAAATAAGAAAATACCGCTTTGCATGCCGATCCTGGCGTTA
>CAJWZI010000517.1 GCA_913049615.1 uncultured Alphaproteobacteria bacterium
TCTAGCGGCGTTTTTGCAGTACCATTTGTTGTGTTTCCGAGGCGAGCCTTTGGCAGCAGCGGATTTTGTTGCTGTCGCCCGCCGGTTTGGAGAGCCACAGCGGCAACTTCTACGGGAACAGCGCCATGATCAGGTGCCGGAGGTTTCCTTTCTGGACTCCACCTATGACAGGCTCGAGGACAAGCCGGACGATCTTTTGCGCGTGCGGTTGTCGGGTTGGCATACAGATGACAGCTATTTCGAAATGCCAGCAAAGGCGACGTTATTGCAATCAATTGAAATTCCCGAGAGTGGCGGGCAGACGAGATTTTGTAATACCCAGACAGCTTATGAGGGTCTGGACGACAACGAAAAACAACGGTTGAGCACCCTAAAGGCGGCCCATCGTTATGACACACTACGCGCTCCGGTGCGCCCCAAGGCTCGTAGTCCTGAAGAAGAGGTAGAGACGCCGGAAGTCGTCCATCCAATTGTTCGCACACATGAGGATACTGGCGAAAAGGCGATCTACCTCAATCCTAACCGAACAGATAGGGTCATGGACGTCAGTCATGACGAGAGTGAAACGATCCTTGAATGGATTTACGAACGTATGACCCAGGACAAATACCGCTACGATCATGAATGGCGGGTGGGTGATTTGGTGATCTGGGATAATCGTTGCCTGGTACATTCGGTAAACATGGATTTTCCTGTTGGCCAGAAGCGCCTACATCAACGTATCTTGTTGCGTGGTGAACGTCCGGTCTAGGCGAAAAAATGAACCAGCAGACTTTTGAACCTATTGAAAATTCTAGCTCCTGGTATGGCGCAGATTTTGAAACCGACAAGTCCTGGGAATACCACCTTGAGCCCGGACATATCGCGGATTTGGAGCAGGCGCTGCACGGAGTAAAACGCAGTGGCCTGGAACTTGCCGCGTTGGGGCCCAGGGATTTTCCCTTGCCCACATTGTCGCCGGTGTTGACTTTCCTTGGTGGTGATCTGCGCAACGGGCGTGGTTTTGCCTTGCTGCGGGGTTTTCCGGTTGACGGCTATGATGTCGAGGATCTGTCGGTGATGTACTATGGGCTTTGCCGCCACATCGGCATGGGCATGACCCAAAATAGTGACGGTGGCCTGATTCACTACGTGACTGACGGAGCCTTGAAACCTAATCAAGGTAAACGCGGCGTTGGGTTCCCACGCATCACGCCCCTGCATGTAGATTTGATGGATATCGTCACTTTACTGTGTGTGCGCCAGGCGGCGGATAACCCGCATAGTCATCTTTCCAGTTCCACGACCCTCTACAACGAAATTTTAAATCGGCGGCCTGATCTATTGCCTCGACTGTTCGCAGGGTATGAATGGGACCGCATGGACGAACACGGAGTGGGCGAGACGCCGACATCTGGTTATCGCGTCCCGCTGTTCAGTCTTGCTAATAGTGCTCTGTCTTGCCGTTATAACCGGTCCTGGATGTCGGCAACACATGTGGCGGAAAAGGCTCCCCTTTCGCCATTAGATGAAGAAGCATTCAAGCTAATCGATGACATCGCCGCAGAGACCAGTCTCTCATTTTCTTTCGGCAAGGGCGATATACAATTTTGCAATAACTACACAGTTTTACATGGCCGAGAGGCGCATGAGCTGGAACCGTTAGAAGAGCGAAAACGGTTGCTGATCCGAATCTGGCTCAACGTGCCGGAATTTCGGGAATTCTCCGACGAAGCCGTCGTACGTTATGGCATCGGTTACCATGGTAATTTGGGCTGGACCGCGGAGGATCTGTTAACTGGTCGGCACAAATCGCCCCGGCTTCGTCGTGATGATGGAGCCATCCAGCTCATCGCTTAGGGCACGGGTTGTAAACTGCACTTATTGCATGGCCAATTATGCAGCTAATAGGGCGAGTGATTGGAGGCCAGACGGTTGGTCGTCCGCGGGGGAGACCACATGACACAAGACCAACATCAAAACCAAAATGCAAAAAGCCTGAAGCAGGACGCTAATCATTTTCACCGTTGGCCCGTGCCGGGAAAGATCGAGGTAACACCGACCAAGCCCCTCGCCAACCAACGCGATCTTGCTCTGGCCT
>CAJWZI010000518.1 GCA_913049615.1 uncultured Alphaproteobacteria bacterium
TTTCTAACTTGAAGATTAATTTCTATTAAACGTTCCATATTAAACTAGGCGGCACCCCAATATATTTGTTTTTGATCTGTAAAAACGCTGTTAATTCTATTCAAAAAAAAGCGGACGGCATATTTCGGTAAAGCCGATATTGATCTCAACGCTCGTATTGCGCCTTACCAACAAGAGTATACGGACCTCGGTAAAGCTTGCGCATTTGAAAGCAGGCCCCAGTAACAAAGGTTCGCTGCAGTACAGAATGCTCTTTGCTATTGGTTTCAAATATTGCCGGTCGTTAGATATTCCAGCAGAGTTAGTATTGACAGCCGAATTGTGCGCCCCTATATACCTGGCACTCGAATGGATAGAGTGCTAACAAAATTCGAGAAACAAAGTAATACCCTAGGGTTAACAGAAATTTTGGAGGTATCTGATGCAAATCAGACCATTGCATGACCGCGTATTAATTCGCCGGTTGGACAGTGAAGAAAAAACAGCGGGCGGTATCATAATACCCGATACAGCGCAGGAAAAGCCTATGGAAGGCGAAGTAATTGCTGCAGGTGACGGCGCTCGGGATGAAAACGGTCAGATTCAGCCCCTTGATGTTGCCACGGGCGATCGTGTCTTATTCGGCAAATGGGCCGGTACGGAAGTGACTATCGATGGCGAGGAACTGGTCATCATGAAAGAATCCGACATCATGGGAGTAATTGGGTAAGACTTTCTTAAAGTCTTTAGATAAGGCATTGAAAATTTATCAAAATTTAGGGAGCCCTAACAATGGCTGCAAAAGAAGTACGTTTTGAAACCGATGCCCGTACACGCATGATGCGTGGTGTCGACATCTTGGCCGATGCGGTCAGGATAACTCTTGGCCCTAAGGGCCGTAATGTTGTGCTGGACAAGTCCTTCGGCGCTCCGCGCATCACAAAGGACGGCGTCACGGTTGCCAAGGAAATCGAACTGACCGATAAGTTTGAGAATATGGGCGCCCAGATGGTTCGGGAGGTAGCCTCCAAAACCAACGATGTTGCCGGAGACGGCACCACCACGGCTACCGTACTGGCTCAGGCTATCGTGCGCGAAGGCTGCAAGTCAGTGGCCGCCGGTATGAACCCCATGGATTTGCGCCGGGGCATCGATCTGGCTGTTCACAGTGTTGTCGCTAATCTAGCCAAACAATCCAAGGCTATCTCTACCGAGGCGGAAGTGCGCCAGGTAGGCACCATTGCCTCCAATGGCGAAAGCGAAATCGGCGAAATGATTTCCCAGGCCATGCAAAAGGTAGGTAAGGAAGGCGTTATCACAGTTGAAGAGGCCAAAGGTTTGGACACTGAATTGGATGTTGTAGAAGGCATGCAGTTTGACCGTGGCTATCTGTCCCCCTACTTCATAACCAACGCGGACAAGATGATTACTGAGTTGGAAGACCCCTACATCCTGCTACACGAATCAAAACTGTCCTCATTGCAGGCCATGCTGCCTGTGTTGGAGTCCGTTGCCCAATCGGGCCGTTCTCTGATGATTATCAGCGAGGACGTGGAAGGTGAGGCTCTGGCCACCTTAGTAGTCAACAAGCTACGTGGCGGCCTGAAGGTTGCTGCCGTCAAGGCGCCGGGCTTTGGCGATAGGCGGAAAGCCATGTTGGAAGATATTGCCATTCTGACTGGCGGCCAGGTGATTTCGGAGGATCTGGGCATCAAGCTTGAAAGCGTTACGACGGATATGCTGGGCCGGGCCAAGCGCATCTCTATCACCAAGGAAGAGACCACGATCATTGATGGTGCGGGCAAGAAGGCTGATGTTGGCGGCCGTTGCGCGCAAATTAGGGCCCAAGTTGAAGAGACCAGCTCAGAATACGATCGTGAAAAGCTACAAGAACGCCTGGCCAAGCTCGCCGGTGGTGTTGCCGTGATCAAGGTTGGCGGCGCAACGGAAGTCGAAGTGAAGGAGCGTAAGGATCGGGTTGATGACGCACTTAACGCCACCCGCGCTGCAGTTGAAGAGGGCGTCGTAATTGGCGGTGGTTGTGCTCTATTAAACGCCACAAAGGCACTTAATAAGGTCAATGCCGGCAACGACGAC
>CAJWZI010000519.1 GCA_913049615.1 uncultured Alphaproteobacteria bacterium
CCTCGCTGTCAGCCCAGACAGAAACTGCGCCCGTTGGCCGGCTCACCTGACGCGGTGGGGACAAGGCAGAGGCGGGCTGGGAATACGCATGGCCCGGGCCATGCAACGCCTTGAGGGTCCCGTTGTGTTGGTAGGGGGCGATGTACCCGACCTTGACAGTTATCACATTGCCCAGGCGATGCGGTCCCTACGACAGGCAGATGTCGTCTTTGGCCCGGCCAACGACGGTGGCTTCTGGTTAGTCGGCTTACGCCGAACGCATTGGGCCGGCCGCTTATTTAGAAACACCCGCTGGTCGAGCCCTCATGCCCTGGACGATTGCTTAGCCAATTTGCCGCGAACAGCGCGGGTTGCCATGCTGGAAACACTGTCGGACGTGGATACATCCGACGACTACGCTGCCTATTCCAAATGCTCTCGAAGGCGCGGTAGGAGTTCTGCGAAATTGCAGGGCCTGTAACGGATATCCAACTGATCCTTGAGAATATGATCCCAGCCATCCCGACAGGCGCCTGGGGATCCTGGCAAGGCAAATAGATAGGTGCCATTAACCACCCCGGCCGTAGCGCGAGATTGAATGGTCGAGGTGCCGATGAACTTATAACTGATCTGCCGGAACACTTCGCCAAAACCGGCAATTTCCTTTTCATAGACTTCGGCAAAGGCTTCCGGCGTTACGTCACGCCCGGTAACACCGGTACCGCCGGTGGAGATCACCACCTCCACGCCATCATCGGCGATCCAGGCCTGCAATTGCGTCTTAATTTTAGCGATGTCATCGATCAAGATGGCTCGGTCCACTAGATTGTGGCCGTAGTCTGTTATTCGCTGCACAAGGATGGCGCCCGATTTATCATCACCCAATGAACGGCTGTCGGATACCGTCATCACCGCGATATTGATGGGTCGAAAGGTCAAGTTCTCGTCAATTCCCGGCATTGCGCGCCAACGATGTTGTTGCCCCGTCCAAATTGAAATAAATCGGCCAATGGCCCGTAGCCACTGCGTCCAGAGAAGGGGTGTCCTGGCGCAGGCGTTCTCGGTAAATCCAGAAATTGGTCAAGACGCGCTCCACGAATAGTCGGCTCTCCCGCCATGGAATACTTTCGACGAACAACAAGGGATCACCGTCGAAATTTGCCTTGCGCAACCATTTGCGCAAGTTGCCAGGCCCAGCATTATAGGCCACCGCCAGGTGGAACAAGTCCCTCTTCACCAATTGATTACTCAACAAATAGGTCAAATATTTCTGCCCTAGTTCCAAATTGTATTCCGGATCATACAGTTTCCATTTATTGCGCCGATGTAACGTCCGGTCACCGGCCACATAGGACGCCGTACGCGGCATCAGTTGCATCAAGCCAAGTGCGCCCACAGGACTTTTCGCTCGTTCGTTGAAGCCTGATTCCTGACGCATGAAAGCGAATATCAACGCCCTGTCCATGGCAAAACCTTTCGCCGGTTGCCAGGGCGGCACGGGGAATAGGGCCTGGTCATAAGGCCGATTGTCTTTGCCCCGAATACCAAGGGCCATGCGCATTTGCATCGCCGGGAATTCAAGCTTGTAAGCCAGAGCCAACAGCGTCGGACCGCTCAAATGATCGCCTAAAAGATAACTGCGCCGCAACTCCTGCTTGGCCAAATTGCGCCGGCCCACTTGAGCCAAGGCAACTGCCCTTCGAGCGCCCGGTATATTGCCGATCTTGGCCACGCCGTCCGATGTTAGCGGCGGCGCCTTCCACTGTAAATCCAATTCCACACCCAATTGCCTGGCTGCGATCAAGCCATAAAAGGTTCGTAGGTTTCCCGCCGCCATAGCCAACAACGGATTCACACGGCCCGGCTGGCGATCAATCAAATAGACCCGCGCTGCCCAAAATGCGCCCGCAGCCCGGTTCCAGCCGTCCGCGACCGTTGAATGGGCCAGCGCCTCGAAATGCCGGGCGGCGCGCTTGATATCCTTCAAACGCCAAGCAGACAGACCAGCGACCCAATCAGCGCCGGACAAAATCTTGCGTGACCGGTCGGCCGCAGGGCCCGCGATTGCCAAGGCTTTCCTTGC
>CAJWZI010000520.1 GCA_913049615.1 uncultured Alphaproteobacteria bacterium
GGCAACTACGTCTGCCGGTCCGAGGCTCGCCGATGGGCCAGTTTGGCGAAAGTACCGGGTTCGGCCCCCGTTCACAAGGCGTCACTCTGCGCACACGGCAGGGAGCGCAGGTCGTCGCACCGTACGATGGACGCGTGGTGTTTGCTGGACCGTTTCGCAACTATGGCTTGATCTTGATCATTTCGCATGGTGATGGATACCATACGCTGCTGGCAGGTCTGTCCAAGCTGCAAGCGGTGGTTGGTCAGGACCTGCTGACCGGTGAGCCGATGGGCATGATGGGCAGAGATAACAAGCGATCTTTATATATTGAACTAAGGCGCAAGGGGACGGCAATCAATCCAACCCCCTGGTGGTCGAGTAGCCGCGAAAGGGTGAGCGGATGATGAAACGATTGTTTGGAATGATTCTCGCGGCTTTTGTATTGCAAGCGCTGTCCGGTTTGGTGCAAGCCAAAAACGATGGCATCTATCGTCAACTGAATTTGTTCGGCGATGTCTTGGAGAGAATTCGCGCTGACTATGTCGAAGAAGTCGAGGACCCGGAACTAATTGAAGCGGCCATCACTGGGATGCTGCGCTCGCTTGATCCTCATTCATCATATATGCCACCTAAGGTCTATAAAAACATGCGAGAGCAGATCAAGGGCGAGTTCGGCGGCCTGGGCATCGAAGTGACCATGGAGAACGGCGTGGTCAAAGTGGTCTCTCCCATAGACGACACTCCCGCCTCTCGTGCCGGGATGAAGGCCGGCGATTATATCACCCATCTGGATGATGAACCAGTAATGGGCCTGACACTGACTGACGCGGTAAAAAAGATGCGTGGACCGGTGAAATCAACGATCAAGTTAACGGTGGTGCGCAAAGGCGTGGAAAAACCGTTCGAGGTGAATATCATCAGAGACGTGATACGGGTGCGATCAGTCCGCTCGCGGCTAGAGGGCAATTTTGTTTATGTACGTATCACCTCGTTTACGGAACAAACTGGCAAGGGCCTAACATTAGCCATGGCTAAGCGCAAGGCTGAGCTAGGCAATCGCTTCAACGGCGTTGTTCTGGATTTGCGGAATAATCCGGGCGGTGCTCTGGACCAGGCCGTCGCTGTTTCGGACGCCTTCTTGGACAAAGGAGAGATCGTATCCACGCGCGGACGCCGGCCGGAAGAATCCAGCCGTTATAACGCCAAGGCAGGCGATCTAGCGGACGGACTACCAGTGGCGGTGCTGATCAACGGCGGTTCAGCCTCAGCCTCCGAAATCGTTGCCGGTGCTCTGCAGGACCACCAGCGGGCCCTGATCATCGGCACCAAATCATTCGGCAAGGGTTCTGTGCAGAGCATCATTCCCCTGCAGGGCCATGGCGCTATCCGCCTAACAACTGCGCGCTATTACACACCGTCGGGTACATCAATCCAGGCCAAGGGGATCAACCCGGACGTCGTGGTCGAACAGGTCAAGGTGGAACAGCCGCGCAACAAGCATCGCCGCAGCGAGGCCGATCTGCCAAAGCATCTGAAGGCCGAAGAGCCCAAGAACGAGCCTAGAGCGGCGGATAAAAACAACCCAGGAAATCCAGCGAATCGACCGCATGATTTTCAGTTAAGCTATGCGCTGGATCTGCTGCGGGGTGTTACTTTGTTGCAGCAGCGCAACGGCGAGTAATAATTTGGCTAGAAGCTGAAACGGGGGATTGAGCTGGCGTGGTCAGAAAATCCAAGGTCAAAAAGCCGCCGAAGGAGCAAACGGCAAAACTAGCGCGGCGAGGCCCCGGCGCCCTGGCTATTGTAGTACTTCTGCTTTTTTGGGGTGGGGCTAGCTTTGCCGCCTGGCTAGCCTATACCTATGAACCTGTCAGATCGAAGGGGCAGCAAGCCGACGCGGTTTCTGTCATCGTGCCCATAGACTTGGCAAAGAAAGGTAGCAACCAGCAGATGGCGCCTAGTTCCACCGCCATTTCCGACGATGGTCAAGATGCGAAAATTATGGCGAAACCGGGGGGTAAATCTCATTACGATAGAAGCGCTGTTTCGAGTTCAAATAAAACGCACAAACCTCAAA
>CAJWZI010000521.1 GCA_913049615.1 uncultured Alphaproteobacteria bacterium
CAAACAGCGAGACGGATTTGTCATGGGTGAAGGGTCGGGCATCGTGATCCTAGAAGAGTTAGAGCACGCTAAGGCCCGGGGCGCCAAGATTTACGCGGAAGTGGCCGGATACGGCCTGTCGGGAGATGCCCATCACATTACCGCCCCTGCCCCAGACGGCGACGGTGGATACCGATCCATGAAAGCGGCCCTGAAACGGGCCGAACTGAATCCGGAAGAAATCGATTATGTCAATGCCCACGGCACCTCGACACCATTAGGTGACGAGATCGAGGTTGCGGCAGTAAAACGTTTGTTCGGCGAGGCCGCTTACCAGATTTCTATGTCATCCACTAAATCCGCGATCGGCCACTTGTTGGGCGCAGCCGGCAGTGTCGAAGCCATATTTTCCATTCTAGCCATGAACCACAACATGGCACCGGCTACCTTGAACCTGGATGATCCTTCCGACGGACTAGACATTGATCTGGTGCCTCATACGCCCAAAGAACGGCCAATTCGGGCGGCGTTGTCGAACTCGTTTGGCTTTGGCGGCACTAATGCCTCCCTAGTACTGACCTCTGGCGTATAGTTTTTGCGCCATGAACCGGCGCTTGTTGAGGTTTATTTTCGTAATTGTCTTGCTCATCCTGGTCCCAGCAGGTGGTATCCTGAGCTGGGGTTATGCGCAGTTCACCAGGCCAGGCCAGCAGGCATTTGATCAGACGGTCGTTCTAACCAAGGGCCAAGGCCTAAAGGAGATCGCCGCGCAATTGGAAAAATCGGGCGTCATCTCCAACCAATTGGTTTTCCGTGTCGGTGTGCGCTTCGGCGGCTGGTCACGGGATTTAAGGGCCGGCGAATTCCGTTTTCCCACGGGCACCAGCATACGCGACGCGGTCGCAATCCTGCGCAAAGGCCTCACGGTAGTCCGCCGGGTTACAATTCCCGAGGGTTTGAGCGCTATCAGGGTCGTGAAAATTTTGCGCCGAACTGAAGGTCTTCGTGGTGACATTCAACAGATCCCTGGAGAAGGAACCCTGATGCCCGATACTTACCATTTTTCTCATGGTGACGAACGGGCAGCCGTTCTTCACCGAATGGTGGAGGCGATGAGTGCAACCACAGCGAAACTCTGGGCAGCGCGGGAACAGGGTCTGCCTTTAGCAACGGTCCAAGACGCTGTGATACTAGCCTCCATCGTAGAAAAGGAAACCTCGCTTCGGGAAGAACGGGCCCGCGTCGCCGGTGTTTTTATAAATCGCCTGCGCCGGGGTATGCGCTTGCAGTCCGATCCCAGCGTAGTTTATGGCCTAACCCACGGCGCCGGCCCCCTTGGCAGGCCTCTGCGCCGAGCCGATCTGAAACAGGACACCCCATACAACACCTATCGATTGGCGGGCCTGCCACCCGCACCAATCTCCAATCCGGGCCGAGCCGCCTTGCACGCTGTTCTCCATCCCACGGCAGGAAAGGATCTGTATTTTGTCGCAGATGGAACCGGCGGTCACGCCTTTGCGGCCACCTTTGCCGAACACAAACGCAATGTGAAACGTTGGCGACGTATCAAAGCCAAGCAGTACAAGTAAGGCAATTCCCGTGCGAGACGACATCTTCTATAGTGCCATCGGTTCATCGCATGGAAGGAAGTCGTATCGTGGCCGTATCATCCATGACTGGTTTCGCCCTCGTTTCTGGTAGCCTAGGCGACAACAGTTGGAGTTGGGAAATCAAGAGTGTCAATAGCCGTGGCCTTGATTTGCGATGCCGGCTGCAGGGAGGGCTGGATAGGTTGGAAGCATCCGTCCGTGCAGCAGCGACCGATCGTTTTCATCGTGGCAACCTCACCATGAACCTGACCCTCACCCGCGCCAGAACAAACCTCGAAATAAGAGTTAACGAAGATGTTCTAAACAGAGTTCTGGCGGTATCCAATGATCTAGCGCAGCGGATAAAGGCCGGCCCGCCCACAGTAGAGGGACTGCTCGCCATGCCCGGCGTGGTGGATTCTGTCGAAGTAGAAGAATCGATGGACGACCGCAAGGCACTGGAAACCAGCATATTGGCAACGCTAGAAG
>CAJWZI010000522.1 GCA_913049615.1 uncultured Alphaproteobacteria bacterium
TCATTGCGGCTTGCAATCGAACCTCGTTCACCAAGCGCAGGCGCAATGGCATGTCGCTGGGCTGGCCCAATAGGCTGATCCAGGCAGTCAAGTTTAGGGGATTAAAGGCGTCGATCAGGCTAGCTAGATTTACGCTAGCTTGAGCTGCAGTTCGAAAGTAGATCACCAGCGTAATGGCAATAAATATACTGCTGCCCAGAAGGCGTAGTAGTGAGAAAATGGCATTGCCCTGGGTCAACAGACGGAACGATAGGGTGGAAAATGTCATCACGGCCATGGGGGTGTATGCAGTACCAAAGCCGATGCCGTGGACAATATTGCACCAAAACACATCCGCCGTGGTCATATAAATATCTAGGCTCGACATCCAAAACCCTGATAACGCCTGCAGGCCTAAACCGATGAATAGACACAAACGAGGATCGAACCGGGTTAATGGCACTACGAAAAGAAAGCTGATCAGATTGCCTGTGCCGCGGGCTGCTAGCAGATAGCCTACAATAGCATCCGGATATCCCCGCAATTCTTGTAAAAGTGGCGGAAACAGCACCAAGGGCGTGAATTGCAGCATGCCCATGATGGTGACGAAGGCCAAGCCTATAGAAAAATTCCGGTCCTTAAAAATGTTGGGGTCGAATAAGGCATTGCGGCTTGTCAGGATATGTATAACGAACAGATATAAGAAGACCACTGCCAAACACAGCTCCAACTGGATTTCAAAGGAATCCAGCCAGTCAAGTCGCTGGCCCCGATCCACCATCAATTGAGTGGCACCTACGGCGACGGCGATTATGCAGAAACCAAGAATATCGAAGCGTTGCACCTTGTGTCTTTGGTCGTTGGACAAGGCCGCTAGGGCAAATAAGATGGCGATAATGCCCAGCGGAAAAATCATATAAAAAGCCCAACGCCAGTTGAATAATTCCGCCATGATGCCGCCGAAGAGAGGCCCCATGATGGGGCCCATGACACCACCCACGCCCCAGGCCATCAGCACCAGGGGGTGCTGCGCGCGGCTGAAACTGGATAGGATTATTGCCTGCCCCAGCGGAAAAATGGGTGCCCCGAAAAGGCCCTGGAATACTCGGGTCACCAGCATAAATTCCAAAGATTCGGACATTCCTGCCAACACGGAAAAACCTGTGAACCCGGCTATGGAACTGACCATCAGGTTACGCCAGCCAAAACGTGAAGCCAGCCAGCCGGTCAAGGGCGTAGCAATGGCGGTGGCGACCAGATTAAAGGTAATGATCCATGACACCTGATCCTGGGTAGCCGATAGGGCGCCTTTCATTTGGGGTAGGATCACCGCGACCGAAGTCAACGTGGCGCCGAACAACAGGGTTGCGAACTGAACCGTGAAGAGAATTAGCCATTGCCGGAAGGTAAAGGAAGGCTTCATCCCAAATGTGCCATGCTGCTCGGGGCTTACCCCACGCCGGCCTTGCGCAAAGTGCGCCAGATTTTCTCGGACGTGGCGGGCATGTCAACGGGTTCTGCACCAGCGTGCCTTAGGGCGTCCGCCACTGCGTTCATCACCGCTGCTGGCGCGCCCGAGGTGGCGCTTTCGCCTGCGCCTTTGGCGCCTATGAGGTTGTCTGTTTCGGCAACCTCGTTGAACGAGATGTTGAAGTTAGGTAGATCGTCTGCCCTTGGTAGACAATAGTCCAGAAAACTGCCGGTCAGAGTTTGACCATTTTCCGGATCATAGGCCACGTCTTCCAATAGCGCCTGACCGATGCCCTGCGTTACGCCGCCATGCAATTGTCCATGCACGATGATGGGGTTGACGATGGTTCCTACGTCAGCGACGACGCAATAGTCCTCCAAATGAATAGTACCGTCGCTGGGTTCGATGGTCAGTTCGCAGATGTGAACACCGTTAGAAATTACCTCTGGACCAGCATTGAAGTCTGCTTCTTCCGCCAGGTGCTTTCCACTAGATTCGATGCTTGCGGCGACCTGATACAAAGTAACAGTGCGATCTGTGCCGGCGACTGTGAAATGGCCGTCGGCGAATTCAATATCAGCGACCGCTGTTTCCAGAATTTCCGC
>CAJWZI010000523.1 GCA_913049615.1 uncultured Alphaproteobacteria bacterium
AATGAAGGAGGGATCGCAACATCCGCTCTTTGTCGCGGGGCTTGACCATGGTTACCGTCTGATCCACGGTTTCTGCTGGCGACGCAGGCGGGGCGACAGAAATTTCGTTGGGGTCGTTCAGAAATAGGTCTGCTAATCGCCGAATTTCGGGAGGCATGGTAGCTGAGAAGAACAAGGTCTGGCGTTTTGGGTTGCAAAGTTGAACGATGCGTTCCACGTCTGGGATGAAACCCATGTCCAGCATGCGGTCAGATTCATCGATTACCAGAATTTCGACGCCGCGGAGCAATAGGCCACCCCGTTCGAAATGATCGAGCAGCCGACCTGGGGTGGCTATCAGAACATCTGCGCCCCGATCAATGATGCGACCCTGATCCACAAAGGAGACGCCGCCGATCAGCAGCGCCATGCTCAATTTGTGGTATTTACCGTAGATCTCAAAATTCTCAGACACCTGAGCAGCCAGTTCCCGTGTCGGCTCAAGAATCAAAGACCTCGGCATGCGCGCTCGGGCTCGTCCCTGGCTGAGTATATCGATCATGGGAAGGGTGAAGCTAGCTGTCTTGCCTGTGCCTGTCTGGGCGCAGCCGAGGACATCGCGGCCTTGGAGCACATAAGGGATTGCGCGCTTTTGGATGGGCGTTGGTTTACTGTAGCCGGCATCGTCGACGGCTTGCAGGATGGTGGAACTCAGGCCAAGTTCTTCGAAGGGCATATAAATCCGTAGCTAAAAATTCCATGGCGCGGCGGCCTTGATGCGGAAAGACCAGCGCGCTGGTTTGGATAGAATAATTCAAGGATTATTGGAAAGCGACATAAATGCTACGCGCAAGACTGTCAACGTCCCAATGTGTGACTGATCCATTATATACTTTCTGCCTGGGACCCTTTCTTGATACAAAATCCGAACAACTTGTGGGTTATAGAGAATTGCAGGCTAGTCCCCAATGCCCCATCATGCGACGCTGAAACGTGAACCCTGTATAGAGGAATAGACTGATGAGAATTGTAGTCAACGGTCAACAGGCTTTTGGCAAGAGTGTCCTGGAAGCTTTGGTGGAACGGGGTGATGATGTTATCGCCGTCTATTGTGAACCGGACGGTGATGCCCAACGGCCCGACCCCATCAAGACGGCAGCCTTGCAATTTGGCCTGCCGGTATATCAACCGGCATCGTTCAAAAAACCAGATGTTTGGACTGAATTTGAGGCGTTGAGACCCGACTTATGCGTCATGGCCTATGTTACCAAAATCGTTCCGGAAGAATTTCTGAACATTCCAAAGCACGGCACAATACAATATCATCCGTCTCTTTTGCCTAAGCATCGTGGGCCCAGTTCTATCAATTGGCCAATCATTCAGGGGGCGAGCAAAACTGGGCTCAGTATTTTTTGGCCTGACAATGGTTTGGATACAGGGCCGCTGCTTATTCAAAAAGAAGTCGATATCACTCCGGTCGATACCCTTGGCAGTATCTATTTTGACAAACTGTTTCCCCTAGGTATTGAGGCCATTCTGGAAGGTGTGAATTTGGTGATCGAGGGCAAGGCGCCCAAGATCATTCAAAACGAAGCTGAGGCATCCTACGAGAGTTGGTGCACCGATGACGATGTGGCAATTAATTGGAGCCAACCAACGGCTGGCTTGCACAATCTGATTCGTGGCGCGGATCCTCAACCAGGCGCCTGGACCATGCACAATGGCAAGCGGTTGCGGATCTATAATTGTGAACGGTTGGACGACCTGGCGGGTAATCCCGGCGAAGTCATTTCTGTAGATGAAGAAGGTTTTGTTGTTGCCACAGGCGACGGTGCCATCCTGGTTAAACGGGTCAGGGGCGTAGGCGGCAAGATGGCGGCCAACGACTATGCGGCGGAAAATGGGTTGACGGCGGGCATGTGCCTGGGTCAGGCGTGAAGCAACCGGTTTTTAATTCGTGTAACTGTCATGAACACGGGTCGAATGCTATTGGTTTTTGTGTTCAGGTTTGCTGCTCGCCTGAGCTTCAACAATCTCCACCAGTACGATTACCGCAGTCCCCCCGGTTCGGG
>CAJWZI010000524.1 GCA_913049615.1 uncultured Alphaproteobacteria bacterium
CCGAACAGTCCCGTTCCCCTAGGTGCACGCAATTGCCATGCTTATCGGCAAAAACTTGTATTTCGATATGACGGGCGTCAACAACCGCTTTTTCAAGGATCAGTTCGCCGGATCCGAAGGCATTCTCAGCTTCTGACCGAGCGCCCGTTATAGCGGCCGCCAGCTCTATGTTGTCCTGAACCAGGCGCATGCCACGCCCGCCGCCACCAGCGGCCGCCTTAACCATCAAGGGAAATCCAATTTTTGTCCCTTCCGCAGTCAGGATGTCATCGCCTTGCGCCGCACCAATATAGCCTGGCAGGCACGGGACACCCGCGTCAGCCATGCGGAGCTTGGCCAGACGCTTATTACCCATCAGTTCGATGGCCTGTGGCGATGGTCCGATGAATGTCAATTCTGCTTCGGTGCAAGCTTGGGCAAATTGGGAATTCTCTGCCAGGAAACCATATCCAGGATGCACGGCATCTGCAGCTGTCCGTTTTGCTGCCGCCAAAATTGCGGAAATATTTAGGTAAGAGTCGGCTACTGGTGCCGGACCAATGCAGGTCGCTAAATCAGCCATGTGAACATGCGGTGCGTTGGCATCAGCTTCGGAATAGACGGCGACGGTTTCGTAGCCCAATTCACGGGCCGAGAATATAATGCGACAAGCGATTTCGCCGCGATTGGCTATCAGGACCTTAGTGAATGCCATTTGCAAAGTTTCCTTGATCCTGGTTAATGCTAATTGTCGGTCCCGCCACCAAGGACGCTTGGCATGATCTCACGATGGAAACCAGCAAAGTGCTGGTTTCCCGGTCCATCGGGCAGAGTATAATTATGCTGCATATTGGGGGCGGCACCATCTACTCGAATACAACTACCCGATATGAAGGCGGCGGCCGGACTTAGCAGGAAGACAATTGCGGCGGATACTTCCGCTTCACGGCCCAGACGATTCAAAGGGATAAATTTCTCCAAAGAGCGCATATGTTGGCCCCAATCACTGCCGTATGTGTCAAAGCCAGAGGTTATGACCCAGCCGGGCGCCACGCTGTTGACCCGAATGCCGTAACGGCCCCATTCAACCGCAGCCGTCTTTGTGAAATTCTCCATGCCGCCTCGGGCTGCTCCTGAATGCCCCATGGTGGGCAGGGACATCCAATGGTCGGCTGTAATATTGACGATTACGCCCGAGCCCTGTTCCTTCATGCATTGGCGAAAGACTTCCCGGCTCATAAGGAATCCGCCGGTCAGATTAGTGCTGACCACCGCGTCCCAACCATTCTTGCTAATATCTTCCAGCCCAGCCGTAAACTGGCCGCCAGCATTGTTTACCAGTCCATGGATTGGGCCGTCCCGGTCAATGATCATGTCCACAGCAGCAATGACTTTCTCTTCCTCACGAATGTCCAAAACCTGTAATTCGGCTTTACCCCCGTCTGCGATAATCTCTTTCTGCACCTGCTGCAGATTTTCCTTGCGACGGCCTACCAATACCACCTTGGCTCCAAGATGGGCCAATTCATGGGCGGTGCAACGCCCCATGCCGCTGCCGCCGCCCGTAACAATGATAGTTTCGCCGCTAAACAATCCAGGCCGAAACACAGTTCCGTAAGGCATAATTTCTCTCTTCACAAAAAGGCAGCGCTATCTTTCGAAGCTACTGAACGACCCTTACTTGGTCAAGAAATCCAACTGAGATTGAACCATTGCTTTTAGGCTCCGGCGAGGCTATTTGAGGCTTCATAATTACAAATTACCTCAAAGAACTTGGGAGATTACCGATCATGTCTTTGGAAAAAGTGACAACGGGAATGCGCGAAGCCGTAGGCGAAGATTGCGGCCTAGGCGCGTCCGTGAAATGGGATTTTGGCGACGGCGCATTCCTGATGTTAGACGCCAGCCAGGTACCCAACTTGATCTCTAACGAAGATGCTGAAGCCGACTGCACCTTGAAAATATCCTTGGATGATTTCATCGCAATGACGCAAGGAGAACTAGACGGTACATCAGCATTCATGTCCGGCAGGTTGAAGATAGAAGGCGACATGGGCATCGCTATG
>CAJWZI010000525.1 GCA_913049615.1 uncultured Alphaproteobacteria bacterium
GGCCACAAGGCCGGGTATTTAGCCCGTAGGACGTAGCGTACCGTGAAACCCGGTAGCCAGGCTGACATGACGTTCAATTTCTGGGATTCAACACCTAGTACCAACCGGCGCACGTCTGGATCAATCAATGTGCCGTAGAAAAAGAACGATACTAACTGTCCTGAATTCAAACCAACGACCTATCGGATTAATTGCGCCTGGCCGGTCAATTCGGCGATTTCTTTGCGTAGCAGGAATTTCTGAATTTTGCCGCTAGGGGTCATGGGAAATTCATCCCGGATTTCCAACCGCTCGGGCAATTTCCAATTATTCACGCGCTTGGCCTTAAGGAAACCCACCATTTCATCAAATTCTAGCGTCTTACCAGCCGGACATATGACAAAGGCGCAGACCCGTTCGGACAGAACCGGATCAGGCATAGCGACGCAAGCTACATTGTCTATTTTGGGATGCAAGAAAAGCAATTCCTCAATTTCCCGGGCGCTGATGTTGGCGCCACCGCGAATGATCATATCCTTGTTGCGGCCGATGACGCTGATATAGCCATCATCATCCAGGGTGCAAATATCGCCGGTGTTATACCAGCCGTCTTCTGGAAGAACCTGGGCGGTGAGGTCAGGGTCCTTAAAATAACCAGCATGCTGGGCCGGGGTGCGGACAAACAATTCACCTTCACCGCCTGCGACTGCGGGCATGCCGGTTTCCAGGTCAATCAATCGTGCTTCTACATCGGGGATTATCTGGCCGTCGGTACCATAACGTCTTTCGGGCGGCGCATAGGGCTGCACCACGCTGTTGATAAGGGCTTCGGAAGAGCCATATAGGGCTGAAACAAAAAGTCCGTATTCTTCGTCCGCCTGGCGGATCATCTCCCGTGGAATCGGGGCACCGCCGCAGGCAAAGGTTTTCAGGCTTGCAAGCGTCTCACGGTTGGCGTTGGGTGCGTTCAAAAGGCCATGTAGGAAGGGGGTCGCGGATAGGGTGTAGGTGCATTTTTCCCTATGGATCAGCTCCACAGCCTCCGCTGGGTCCCAATGTTCCTGCCAAACTGTGGTCAGGCCGAACTGCACCGGCAAACGCGCGCCAGCAATCAGCGCCGTGCTGTGGCCGATGGGGGAGGCCATGAAGATGACATCGTCATCGGCTAAACCATAACTTTCGCACAATTGTTTCGTGCCGGTGCCAAATGTGTTGTGGGTATGCATGACGCCCTTGGGTTCCGCCGTTGTCCCAGAAGTGAACATCAATGTTGCAACCATGTTGGGATCGGGGCGCTGGGCGTCGATGGTTGTTTTTGCCACTTCGTCTTCCCAGGCCTTCGACAGTAGTTCATCGAACGGTCGCATGCCCTTCGGCACTTCATCACCGGCCACAAAGACATTCTCCAGCCGCGGCAGCTTCGGCCATAGTTCAGCCACCATATCGGTGTAGTCGAAGTTGCGGTAGCGATCCGGAATCAACAACAGTTTGGTTTCGGCGTAGCCCAGGATGTAGCTCACCTCCGCAAAACGATACATGGCGCCTATAGAGTTGGTCACGGCCCCGATTTTGGAAGCGGCGCAATGCATCATCAGCCATTCTGCCCAATTAGGCAGCTGAATGGAAATGACATCGCCCGGCCGTAACCCGTACTGATAGAGACCGCAGGCAATTCGGTGTGCCAAATGATCCAGTTCCCTGAAGGTCAGGCGCCATTTATGATCCACCATAACAAGTTTATCGCCGCGCTCGGCCACATGACGTTGCAGATGATCATCAAGGGTCAGATCAGCCCATGCCCCGGAAGCCCGCCGGGCGATTATCGTCTCATCGTCGTGAAATATCTCTCTTATGGCTATGGCCAAAGTCCCCTTCTAGGCAATCCCCGCTGAACAGCTCTAAAGTCCCACTTGAATGTTAACGGAGATGGGTAAATTCGCTGTCGAAATTAAGGAATCCTCGTCGCTGGCCAGGAACAAGGCCGCATTAGCAATATCCTCTGGCTCGCCCAGACGTTTGACCAGGATGTGCTGGCGGTGCGCTTCAATCTCTTCGGGGGTTAT
>CAJWZI010000526.1 GCA_913049615.1 uncultured Alphaproteobacteria bacterium
GAGCAAGGCTGGTGGACGGATGATACCTTGACCGGCTGGTTAGCAGGTCATGCCGACGAACGCCCAGACGCCCCGGCCATCATTCAGGGCGACCTGAGAATTTCTTATGTCCAGCTGGCAGATCGTGTGGATTCACTGGCCGGCGGCCTGAGCGACCTGGGTCTGGGATTGGGTGACGTCGTTGGGGTGCAGTTACCAAATGTAGCGGAATATTTGATCAGCTATCTCGCCATCGCCCGCCTTGGTGCTGTGATGACAACCCTGTACATGCCGCACAGAGAAAGAGAATTCGAAACCCTTTTGCGACACAGCCGGGCGCGGGCGGTCATTTGTCTAACGGACGCCGGCGGGTTCTCTGCCGTCGAAACCGCGCTGGGTTTGAATTTGCCTAAATTACGGTCGGTCATCGCCGTCGGCAAAGATGTAGCGGGCGCGGTGTCGTTCGAAGCCCTGACCAACGGTGCAGCCAACGCCAAAAAAATGAACCTAACCCGGCCCGTAGCGAGTGATCCGTTCCTACTGCTCTATACTTCCGGAACCACTGCCAGTCCAAAAGCAGTGCCCCATAATTCCCACACCATGTTGGGTAACGCCCGACTAGGCACTGTAGAACATCAATTGAGTGCGGCCGATATACTTCTATCAGCGCCGCCTTTCGGTCATCTCTTTGGTCTCTATTCCTTCCACATGGCCATGTATTTAGGCGCAGCCAACCTATTGCTACCAAACTTCACGCCGCCAGAACTCGCTGAGACCATCGAAGCGGGACGGGCGACAGCCCTTTTGGCAGCGCCAGCTCACATGGCGGCGTGCCTGGGCATGGGTCTGTTTGACCGGCACGATTGCAATTCGTTAAAGCTGGCAATTCTTTCTGGCAGCGCCCTCCCGGCCGATTTGGCCCGGGCGGCCTCGGACAAATTCCCTGGTTGCGCCATCACACAGCTTTGGGGCATGACGGAGACCCAAGGGGGATTATACTGCCGACCCGGTGACGGAATTGAAATTGCGGCTGCAACAGCGGGCCGTCCAGCACCCGGAGCCGAGGCCCGCATCGCCGAGGATGGGGAGTTACAGGTTCGCGGTTCCATGCTGTTTCCTGGCTATTTTGACAATTCGAGTGCCAACGCTTCAGCCTTTACCGAGGACGGCTGGTTCCACAGCGGGGACCTAGCCAGCCAGGATGAAGACGGCAATATTGCTATTACCGGACGCATCAAAGACATCATCAACCGGGGCGGAGTGAAATATAATCCACGCGAGATTGAGGATCTGCTGGACAGTCACCCACATATCACTCAATCCGCCATCGTCCCTATGACAGATGAGGTTTTGGGAGAGCGAGCCTGCTGCTTCGCAGTGGCGGAGAATTCGGGTGTTATCCTGAGCGAATTATGCGAATTCTTGCTTGGACACGGCATCGCCAAGACAAAATTGCCGGAACGGTTGGTTTTGGTTGATGAAATGCCCATGACGCCTACGCGAAAGATCATCAAGGGTCGTTTGGCGATTCCACCGACTTGATGGCAAACAACACGAAAATTGCCAAACAGATTTTCGTTCCACAGAACGCAATATCTTTAGCGATTACCGAACCCTGCTCGACAATGCAACGCAACAGTTGCCCCGGCTCCCTGGTCGTGGTGGGCTCGCAAGACACAAATGCCTTGGCAACCGCATTCTCGGCCTCCAAGGCTACCAGTTTCGGTCCACAAGTGATGGCCATAGCGAATAGGGCCCATAGGCCCAGCAAGCTGGCCATAACGGCCGGAAATAGAGTCCCTCTGTCATAGGTTCTAGCCCGCGCCGAAAATCGATAGATGGTCATCCGCTGCTCCTCCCCAGAGCAATTCAATTGGCGTCTCTAAAGTATATTGGCTCTGGAACATGGCCCTGCAAGGGCGGAATTGTGACGTAATTGCGCTCATTGAACTGACGTCTTTAGAATCTGCACTAAATTCGGTTGTGGACATTAGCTCGGCCAACAGGACGAAACGATAAGATCCAAGGAGCGCCCCCCAATCTAAAGACTTTGGTTCGT
>CAJWZI010000527.1 GCA_913049615.1 uncultured Alphaproteobacteria bacterium
GCTAACTTCGCCAACAGCTCGGCCGGGATATGCGGAATGGGGTCTGAATTCTGCCAGCATGAAAGCCCTTCAACCCGCCCAATCCATGCACGGATATTCGGATAATTTTCAAGAGGCAATTTCTGCGCGCCATGCAAATGCATAGGCGCCGCTACCGCAATGTCAGCGATCGTCGCCTGATCATCACAAAGCCAATCGCCACCTTCCAGAGCCGCCTCCAAGATTGTTGCCTGTCCGTGGAAAGTGGGCGCATGTGCAGCTAGCACATCATTATCCGGTGTGTCATCCAGAATTGGCTTGACCACATTTTCGACCAAATAGACGTAGCAACCGCCAAACCATTTACTGGATTCCCACAACAACCAACGGGTTATATCGCCGCGAATTTTTGGTTCATCTGGATAGGCGTTCTTGTTGCCCATTTTCTCGCTTGCATAAACTAAAATTGCGTTGGATTCCCACAACACGAGGTCGCCATCAACAAGTGCCGGCAACTCCGCATTGGGATTGATTTTTGTAAACGTCGGTTGCTTGTGATCACCACCAAAATAATTAAGCTGTTCGGTCTCGTAACTGGCGCCAATCATGTCCAAGCCTGCGATGACTTTGCGGCAGTTTACTGTAATCGGGTCAATATATAGTTTCATGACAATCCCCTTGGTCATTGTTCAGACCGAGTTGGGCCCGGTCCAACTAAAACGGAATTCTAACGAACAGAGCCCCTAATTTTGTCAATCAATTTCATTAGCAAGACCCAATTCGCCGGCCAATCTAATCAACTCAACCAGCCTAAAGGCAATCCCATTCGACGAAACGGCAGCCAAGTTATTTTCGATCAGACCAGGTGATTATGATTGTGCCATCGCAACAAAGGCAGTGCAAGAAAGCCTATGTTACACCCTTTCAGATTAACTAATGTCAGGGAATGGCACATAACTCGAGTCATTCTATCTATTCCCAGGCGACCTAGTCGCCACCAATTGAACCGGCGACAAATCATAGTTCGGAGGCAAAACTCAACATACAGGTGGTGGAAAACCAGCAATGAGCATCGGACTTACCCGAGCCGGTGGAGATATCCTTCTTCCTCCGACACTCGGGCTAGCCGGCTCGACGGAAAAGCATGAACCGTATTTCGCCCCAAAAGGTAAACCACGAAGGGACCAGGAAAAGTCGCTGCAAAGGCTGGGTTACAGACGTCCAAACCGCCCGCATAAGCGCCGAAGGCAGGCAGGATCAGTCGCACACCATCCGAGACGAAGCATCGCCGCGTCATTCGGCGGCCACGCACTTTGATGCTGGCCTTTGGGTGGAGATGACCTGCAATTTCACCGGCTATATCGCCCCTCGCCACGTGACGCAGTCTCAGCGGCCCGAGGAGTAATTCCCCAATGCCCTGGCCACCGAGATGTTCCGGCGGTAGTGGGTCGTGATTTCCGCCAATCCATAGCCAGTTCCGTGCGCTGGTCAATGCCTGAATTGTGTTGGTGTCCGCGGCACTAAGGCGCGCTTCGGCCCCAAAATCATGAAAACTATCGCCTAGGCAGGCCACAGTGGTGGGATCAAATTCTTCGATTGCGGTAGTCAATCGCCGCAGTGTCGCTGTCGTGTCATAGGGCGGCAAAAAGTGGCCAGCCTTGGCCCACGAGGAACCCTTTTCCAGATGCAGATCGGCTACCAATAAGAGGGATTGATCCGGCCAAAACACGGCGCCGGAATGGTGTGCCATCAATTTTGTCCCGTTTACCAGCATGGTTTTCTTCTAGACCAATCGGGACAGAATAGGAACGGCGAATAAAATCATACGCGTTAGAGAGGCACAGAATAAGTTTGCGCAACAGCGTATTGTTAATCGGCACCGACGTCTTTGGCTGAAGCGCCGCCATCGGCTACGAGATCATGGTCATATCTCCTGACAACGCCGTCTCGAAAATCTAGATTTTTTGCCATTTTCTAGCCGCCAGCGTAAAAATTTACCTCAGCTTTTATTCCCAGCCGTAAGCGTCTGCTCGGCCGCTACCTATTCATATTCCTTTT
>CAJWZI010000528.1 GCA_913049615.1 uncultured Alphaproteobacteria bacterium
GTCCGGGCCATGCACACGCTCACGCAGTAAGGCGTTGCTTGTCACCCAGCACAAAGAAGAGACTATTGTGTGCATTCTACCTTGGCCTCAGGCGAACGAAACTGCCTTTCACAAAAAAAGGGGGGCTAAATTGACACGAAACATGGCTCAATCATGAGGTGCCGCAATGCTGGAAAAATTTGAACGCTACCCGCTCACCTTTGGCCCGACGCCGATCGAGAAACTGAGTCGACTTTCCGATTACCTCGGTGGCAACATCGAGATTTTTGCTAAACGTGAGGACTGCAATTCCGGTCTTGCCTGTGGCGGCAATAAGATTCGCAAGCTCGAATATATCGTGCCAGATGCCATCGCCACTAACGCAGACACCCTGGTTACTATTGGCGGCGTGCAATCGAACCACACCCGTCAAGTCGCTGCCGTGGCAGCCAAACTTGGCATGAAGTGCCGCCTCGTACAGGAAGGCTGGGTGCCGTTCGAGGACGCGGTCTATGACCGGGTCGGCAACATTCTGATGAGCCGCATCATGGGTGCGGAAATTCAACTGGTGAACGAGGGCTTTGATATCGGCATCCGCGAGAGCTGGACGCGGGCGCTTGACGATGTGAAGGCAAAAGGCGGCAAGCCTTACGCCATTCCCGCCGGCGCAAGTGTGCACAAATTGGGCGGCCTCGGCTATGTCGGCTTTGCCGAAGAGGTGCGCGCCCAAGAAGCGGAGATGGGCCTCACGTTCGACTGTGTCATTGTCTGCAGCGTCACTGGGTCAACCCATGCCGGCATGATCGTCGGTTTTGCCAAGGACGGCAGGGCGCGGAACGTCATCGGTATCGACGCTTCGGGAACACCGGTGCAGACCAAGGCGCAAGTGCTCGACATTGCACAAAAGACCGCATCACTTGTCGCACTCGGCCGGGATATCAGCGCTGAGGACGTTATTCTCAAAGAAGATTATGCCTATCCCTGTTACGGCGTGCCGTCGGAAGAAACTAACGAGGCAATCCGCCTGTGCGCCCGCACGGAAGGCATGATGACCGACCCCGTTTATGAAGGAAAATCGCTGCAGGGGATGATCGACTTGGTGCGCAAGGACTATTTTCCCGCAGGCTCGAAGATCCTTTACGCTCATCTTGGTGGCGTTCCGGCGATCAATGCCTACAGCTATATCTACCGCAACGGCTGAGACTCCAGATAGTTGAGTGGAATATGATCATCGCCAACAATCTCAGCGACGCGGTGTTGGTTCGCTGGCCGACGGTCGGTCTGTACTTTCGATATCAGATGAATCAGCGTCGGTAAATCGAACAGAAGAAACTCCCAGTCGGGCTACAAGCTATTGCCCACCAGGGCTATCCGTTTCGTTCATGAGAATATTTTCGGCTCGCAATTTTTGCCCTATGAGGACAGCAGCCACTGCCCGTTCCCGGAAGAAGCCGAGCGCTTCAACCAAGAAGCCGGTGAATTCGTCCGATCCCTCGCATAGGTGCAACGGCTGCAATCAGGTGGTGAAGCCGCAACGCTTCTTATAAAGCCATATTAGGCATGCCTTTTTGTTTGTGCCTCCACCGCTACCATGGGCAATCGGGCGAGTGCGGTGAAATTGTCGTATAGGCGGCGGGCGTCGCGGTTGAGGCGGGTCATGTTCTGCGCCGCCTGGGAGCTGAAATTTTTGCGGGCGTCTGGCCCCAATATTCCTTGCAGTTCTAATTCATGGCCCTCCGGCGCCAGCCATTCGTCTATCGTGCCATCATAGACTTCGATGTGAAATTGCACGCCCCAAGCGCGCGGCGCGACGCGCATAGCCTGAATCTGGCAAGCGGTGGAATGGGCAAGCGGTATCGCGCCCGGCGGCAGCTCTTTCACTTGCCATTCATGCCATTGCAGGCCGGGAGATGGACTCTCCCAACCGGCGAACAAAGGATCGCGCCGGCCCGCTTCGTTAAGGGTGATCTCGACCACGCCGACTTCAGTATGCCCCGGCAGAGCCAGCGTGCCCCCAAGCGCTTGCGCCATCAGCTGATGGCCGAG
>CAJWZI010000529.1 GCA_913049615.1 uncultured Alphaproteobacteria bacterium
CCATGACAAAGGACCTGGCAATCCTGATCGGCCCGCAACAGAACTGGCTGACCACCAGCCAGTTCCTGGATACTCTGGACGCCAACCTGCAAAAGGCCATGAGGTAAAGTCGGAAACGAATAGTCCAAGGGCTAGCGCCTTGCCCCATGTTTTGGCGCAAGCACTTACTTTAGGAATGGTTCCAATACAATAATTGCGCGCCTTTGATTTCCTTGGTCGCATTTTGGTGGCCATTTCAGTTATAGCTTTGATCATTGTGACCACCATGATCTGCATCTCGGTAACAGGCCGTTATCTGTTCACCATGGCCACACGGGACGATCTGGTTTTCAGTGAATTCCTCCTGATCTTCATGGTGTTTTGCCCTTGGCCTCGGTGCAGGCGGTACGTGAACATGTCTTTGTGAGCATATTCACGGAAAGTGTGCCAAGCCGCCATCGATTCATATTAGAAACGTTTGGCGTTTATGCTGGATTATTCGCCTTCGCGATTATTGCAGTGGCGGTTTTCTCGGACTTCCTATACGCCCGGGATTAGCAATCCTACGTGGACGGCCCTTTGGAATATGGCGGAATGGCCGCCGTCGTAGGATTGCCATTCCACAAGGTTATGCTGCGTCGTTACTCAGAAATCGCCTTATCGCAAACGGGCTGCGGTGGTTTGCACCGAGCCTTTCGAGATAACGGCAAAAAATATTGCCCGCATGCTGGGAATTGCCGACTACCCCTTCATCACGGTCGAACACCCTATCGGTATGCGCTCCCAACCGGAAATCAAAAAGATGGCGGAGGCGGCCTATGAGCAGGCCTTGCCAATTCTGACTGCGTAAGCACACCGACCGCACAGGCGGCTAGGGATCCTCGTCACTATCTCGTTGCGGTTGATTACGGACCTCCTCGTTGGGCATATCGACATGGGACCATTCACCTTCGCGCAGGCGTTCATCAGCAACCTTGGCGATTTCCGCGCGCAGCGACGGATCGGTCTCTAGGAGACCTTGAAAATCTATTTTCATAAGTTGAAGGAGGCGGCATTCGGTAACGGCGAAGACATGGGCCCCGCGATGCGTATCGCGTAGCAGAGCGATCTCGCCAAAATAATCCCCCTCCTCAAGTTTTACTCGATGGCCATCCACGTCCACGGCAGCTTCGCCGGCTACGAGAAAATACATGCTATCTGCCGGTTGGCCTTTATGGACAATTTGATAGCCCGAGGGCACGGTTTTAGACCGCAGCAATCCGCCAATCTTCGCCAGGGTGGCTGGGTCAATTTTTACAAACAATGGCACTCTCGCGACCATGCCCCAGGTGACGACGAAATCGCGGCGGTGGTGTTCATTGGTAAAACTTGCGGCGATAATCGCGATCGGCAGTGCATACAAGGTGACACCCAACACAGTGACAAAGCCACCGAATATCCGGCCCGTGGCCGTTATGGGTACAACGTCGCCGTAACCGACCGTGGACAAGGTCGCCAATGCCCACCACATAGCATCCGGAATTGTGCCAAAGGCATTTGGCTGCGCCTCACTTTCAAAAATTGTCATGATGGAAGCGGAAAGCATCAACAGGCCAAACGTGATCACCAACACAGCGCCCAAGGACTGACGCTCCTGCCAAAGCACTCTTCCCAGGGTGATGATCGTGGGAGAATACCTAGCCAGTTTCAATAGACGCAATAGACGGAAAATGCGCATGAAACGCAGATCCAGGCCAATCAGGTTGACCAGCAGCGTTGGCAATATGGCCAGCAGGTCAATGATCATGAAAGGTGAGAGGGCATAACGCCGTCGCGCCTCGGCCGGCGATAGGCGCTTCAAGGGTGGCAGTTCGGTGCATACCCAGAGACGAACAAGATACTCAGCGGTGAAAATCGAAAGCGAGATGTACTCAAACAGGATAAACCCACGGCCGTATTCCGCTTCGAACCTGGGTACCGATTCCAACGCCACCGCCAAAACGTTAGTGATGATCAAAACACATAAAAAATTGTCGACAGCCTGATGGCGGGCCGCGGTA